>JAQUQF010000218.1 GCA_028749105.1 Acidobacteriota bacterium
GAAATGGAACATGAATTTCATCGATTTTTCCAGGTTTCAGGTCCTGCCCACCGGGTCGCTGCGCTTTGCTTGGACACTGGAGTCCAAGGAGCTGCCGGCCACGGGCGCCATTATCCGGCTTTTTCGGGACCATCGCAATTTGCGCAGCGGCAGTCCCCCAAGGGGACGGCGCAGCCAAGCTGACGCCAGCCCCCCAAGGGGACGGCGCAGCCAAGCTGACGCCAGCCCCTACCTATGCCGCCGCGAGGACTTCGCTTCCAACCTGCTTCACACCCGTCTCCCGAAGAGCATGAAATCAAGCGCCAACGTGAAGATCAGGATCCGCACCAAGCTTCCCTGGCAGAGGGCGGTCGCCTGCAGCAACCTTTTTCATAACCTGGCCGATGAGGAAACGCTGCTAGTGCATGCCGACCTCGAAAAGGCGCCGCTGGGCGAACACCTCTCCGCCCACTGCGGGCGGAAACCGCCTCGGCCAAAGGATTTGGCCGCCCAGGCCCATGAGTTCCGGTTGTTCCTGAAGAAATCGGTATTCCAGGAAACCGTTCTCCTGCTGGATCACCTGGCACGCAAGGAGGATGACCGCTTGCTGCGCTATCTGCTGGAATCGGGGGAGATCTCCGGTCTGACCGCCGTCTTGCTTGGCGATTCCGTTCCGGGTGAGTGCGACCTGGAATTCAACGAAAATCCGCCCAACCTGCTTGCCCGGAATTTTCCATCCCACAACCCGGAACCGCCCGCCCTGGACCAAAGCGAGGATGAGCTGCTGGCGCAGTTCGCCCTGCTCGGGGTCGCGGTCCCAAGGGCGGTCGCCAGCCTGCTTGCCGGCCCGGGAGGCGAAGTCCTCCTTGCCTCCCTGCTGGAAAAGGGACTCCTGCTGGAGAACAGGGACCAGCGGACGCTGGCGGCGGATGGCGGCGGAGACCCGCTTGCGGGCGACCGACCCGCTCGCAATGAATTGCTGAAACGCATGGCTCAAAACTGCGACTGGCCTTACGCCAGGATCGCTCACTTCATCGCCAGCGACCAAACGGCCGAGCTGGAGAAGTATCTCCGCAAGCAGGCGCTGGAGTCCCCCGACCAGATCGCTCCCGGTCCTGCCGCCGATCTGCTGGCCAGGCATCTGGGGCGGTTCCTGCCGCATGCGGCGCCCGGCAACCGGATCCTGGAATACGGACTCGACATCCTGATCCAGGGCAACTGCCAGGAGCTGGCCGCAAAGGTCATCGCCGGGTTTTCCGGCCGCATGCCGGCCCAGTTTCGCCTGAAAAAAGCCCACCTGGCCTTGCGCAGAAAGGAATATCGGGAACTCGGCAGGCTTTTGGCCGGAATAAAACAAGCGCCGGCCGATCCCCGGCTCCTGGATGAATGGCTGTACCTGAATTTCATTTTCAATGAAAAATCGTGTCAGAAGAGCAAGGCGGGCGAGTATGCCGGGAGAATCAAGTCCCCATATTACCGGAACCTCTCCCTCGTCCAGCTGAGCGACCGTTCCATATACAAGCGCGACTTCGCCCGGGCCCGGGCCCAATTGGCCGGCGCCCTGGAATTCTTTTCAGCCAGCGGCCGCCTCCGGGAAGCGATTGAAGCCCGGAGCCAGATAGCCAAGCTGTTGCGGGAGGAGGGCGATTTCAAGGGCGCCGAATCCATGTACAAAACGATCTACGTCGAGGGCGAAGCGGAAGGCCTGGCACTGAATGCGGCGGCCGCCGCCGTGGACTTGGGCAACCTGTACCTGGAGAACGATGATGACTTCCAGGCTGAATGCTGGTACCGGAAAGCGGGGCGGGCGTTCGCCAAAGAGAAGAACACCGACGGTCTCATGCTGGTGAATTCCAACCTGGTCAATGTCTTTGTGGCCAAGGGCGAATGGCTGGAGGCGGACCGGCTTCTGGACGGCATCCTGGCCTGGGACGATGAGAAGCAGCTGCCCGATTCCTTTGCCATCGATCTGCTGAACCAGGCCGGCATCGAAACCCTGCGGCTGCATGACGACAAGGCCCTGGATCTGGTCGGGCGCGCCGAGGCGATTTTCCGCAACAGCGCCAACCACAAAGGTCTCGGCGAATGCGCTTTTCTGCGCACCCGCATTGCGGGCCCTGCTGGCGAAGGCGCGCCGTCCGCATGCTCGTGGTTCAGCCAGGACCAGAAGATCGTTTGTGAACTTCTCGGTCATCCAGGTCGGCCCGGGGACCGCAACTGGGATGCGGGACTTTTGAAAGCGATCACCCGCATCCGCTCCAGGAAGGTCCGTTTTGAAGCTCTGCGGCTGCTCTTGAAGAAGCACCGCCGCAGCGAGTGGCTGGAACGCTTCAAGGAGATGGCCTGGGAGCTCTCCCCGAAGACGAAAAATTATTATTTTTACGAATATTGGTATTGGGTCTTCGACCTGGCCGCGGAAGAACCGCCCGGCCAGCGGCGCGACGAGTTCCTTGCCATGTACGATTTTTTTTCCGGCAACCGCCGGGCCATGCCGGCCAAGTTCGCCCGCATGCACCAGCAGTGCGCGGAGAGCGAGAGGGCGCGCGGCTTGTTCGATGATGCGCGGCTGGTCGAGCGCTCGCGGCACTGGCGCCTGCCCGCGGACTTCTTTCATAGCTTCCTCCATGAGATCGCCAAACCCGCGCCGATTGACTGGCTGGTCATGGCCGTCCACGAGACGCCGCCGTCCCCGCAAAAGCCTGCGGACATCCTTTTCCGCTTCGCCAGCCCCGAGATGTTCAACGAACTCGGCGACGAGATGCTGGCGGGCGTCCTGGCGTCGCCCCAGAACCAGAATTTTGACCTGCAGGAGGTGCGCGGGAGATTTCGCAGCCAGGAAAAGTTTTTTTATCCCTTTGCCAGCACCAAGGTGATCCGCTGGCCGATCGCCGAGAATTACCTCGCCTGCCTGGTCGTCGCCTTCAAGGACGGCTCGCTCCATTTTCAGGATTTTGCCGACCGCCACCGGGAAACGTTAAAAAAATTCTCCCTCCTGTTCCAGAATTTTTTGCAGAACGAATACCGCAACCACGAGAAGCTGGATGCCATCGTCGGCGAGTCGGAAAAGATCAGGGAACTGAAGCGCATGATCGCCCAGGTCAGCAAGGTGGACTTCTCGCTGCTGATCACCGGCGAAAGCGGCAGCGGCAAGGAACTGGTAGCCAACGCCGTCCATCGCCTCAGCCCCAGGGCCGGCCGGCCTTTCATATCGCTGAACGCCGCGGCCATCCCCGATACCCTGCTGGAGGCCGAGCTGTTCGGCTTCCGGAAGGGGGCGTTCAGCGGGGCCGGCGAGGACCGCGTTGGCCTGCTGGAGGCGGCCAACCGCGGCACATTGTTCCTGGACGAGATCGCCGACCTGCCGCTCCCGCTCCAGGCCAAGCTGCTGCGGGCACTGCAGGAGAGGGAGATCCGCCGGCTGGGCGAAAACCGGACCATCCAGGTCGACGTGCGCCTGATCTCGGCCAGCAACAAGGACCTTGGCGAACTGATCCGCAGGAATCTCTTCCGCGCCGACCTTTTTTACCGCCTTCAGGACCTGGTGATCCATATCCCGCCCCTGCGCGAGCATCGTGAAGACATCCCCCTGCTCATCGGTTCCTTTCTGGAGAAGTACGGCTATCCCAAACAGGAGGCAGTCAAGCTGAGCGCCATCGCCGACCTGTTCCGCAATGACGAGTTTCCAGGAAACGTGCGCGAACTGGAATCAAGGATCAAGAACCTGATCACCTTCCATCCCGGACTGGATGCGCCGCCGCCGGCCGCAAGGACCGCCTTCAGCCTGAGGAACGCACGACGGGATTTCGAGAAGGACCTCCTGCGCAACATCCTGGCCGAAGTGAACTGGCGCAGAAGTCAGGCCGCCGCAAAGCTGGGGATCAGCCGCATGGCCCTCTTCAACCTGCTCAAGAAATACGGGATCAGCGAGTGACCCCGCGGCTGCTGAAAAAAACGGGACGATTCCTGCTGTTCCTGTCGGCTGCAGGCAGCCTG
>JAQUQF010000219.1 GCA_028749105.1 Acidobacteriota bacterium
GCCGCCCACATGGCGTCGGCCCAGACCCTGACGGCAGCCCTGCTCTACGAACTGCCGAGGGAGGCCGTCCTGGCCAAGTTGGAAGAGGACGGGGGCGCCGCCATTCACATCCTGACCAAGGTGGCCAATGTCCTGCACCGGCGCTTGCTGTACACTGGTAGCGGGCGTAGCGGCCGCGAGCAGGCCTATGCCAGCGGCCGCACCCGCTCAGAGGCGGACCTGCTCGGCCGTCTCGATGTCCCCAGCGACGCCCTGTTCGGCGTCCAGACCCTGCGGGCTTTGCACAACTTCCCCATCACCGGCGTTCCCCTGAGCCACTTCCCGGTGCTGGTGCGCAGCCTGGCTATGGTCAAGCAGGCCGCCGCCCGGGCCAATCACCGTCTGGGTCTTCTTGCCGGCGACATCGCCGGAGCCATCGACCAGGCCTGCCAGGAGATCATCGACGGTCATTGGCACGGCCATTTCCCGGTGGACATGATCCAGGGCGGGGCCGGAACTTCCAGCAACATGAACGCCAATGAGGTCATCGCCAACCGGGCTCTGGAAATCCTCGGCCGGGAACGGGGTGAGTATGTCCATTGCCACCCCAATGACCACGTCAACCTGGGGCAGAGTACCAACGACGTCTACCCGACCGCGGTACGGCTGGCTATCCACCAGCAGAGCCAGGACCTGCTTGCGGCCCTGGAGAAGATGAAAGGGGTGCTGCACGCCAAGGGGGCCGAATTCAACCAGGTGATCAAAATGGGCCGCACTCAGCTCCAGGACGCCGTCCCCATGACCCTGGGCCAGGAGTTCGAGGCGTATGCCATTACCACGGGCGAGGACATCGAGCGCTTGCGTGAAAGCGCCCGCCTCTTTCTGGAGGTGAACATGGGGGCCACCGCCATCGGCACAGGCATCTGCGCCGACCCCGGCTTCAGCCGGGCGGTGGTGGCGGAGCTGCAGCGGATCAGCGGCTTTGATGTGAGCCTGGCGGCCAACCTCATCGAAGCCACGCCCGATACCGGCGCATTCGTGCTGTTCAGCGGAACGCTCAAGCGGGCCGCAGTCAAGATCAGCAAGATGTGCAACGATCTGCGGCTGCTCAGCAGCGGTCCGCGCTGCGGCCTGCACGAGATCAACCTGCCGGCCATGCAGCCCGGCAGCAGCATCATGCCGGGTAAGGTCAACCCCGTCATCCCCGAAGTGGTCAATCAGGTGGCCTTCCAGGTCATCGGCAACGACCTGACCCTGACGCTGGCCGCCGAAGCGGGGCAGCTGCAGCTGAACGTCATGGAGCCGGTTCTGACGTTCGCGCTGGCCAACAGCCTGCGCATGCTCACCGCAGCGGTGCACGTGCTCACCGACAAGTGCCTGGGCGGGATCACCGCCAACGCCGAGCATTGCCGCCAGCTGGTGGAAAACAGCATTGGCATCGTCACCGCCCTCCTACCGGCCATCGGGTACGAACGCTGCACCGAGGTGGCACAGCTGGCCCTGCAGACGGGACGCCCGGTGCGGGAAATCGTTTTGGAAAAGGGATACCTGAACGCCCAGAAACTCGACGAGGTCCTCAGCGTCGAAGCCATGACCGCCCCGCGCAGCTGGCGTCCGGGCATGGTCACCTGATGCCAAAGCGCAGCGACGAGCGATCCGCCGACTTCCAGGTTACTCCCTGACCTCGATCGTCCTTATGCCGGTCCTGCCGAAATACTGCGGATGATACATGCCCTGGGCGATGGTCGGGATCCAGTTGCGGCAGCTGGTGTTGACTGCCCGCAAAACCGTTCGCTCCCCTTTTGGCATGTCATTTGACTTTATTTTTCTACGGAGTATAAAGGCACGAAGAAGGCTCCCGAGCGGGAGCCGCGGTATTTCGAGATCAGCAGGAGGTGTTCGCATGCGTCAACGATGGGTCAGTGTTTTCTTCGTGGTAATGGCGTTTTCCCTGATATTGCCCGGCCAGGCTGGAACTTGGAAACAGGTCGGCAAGCCCAAGGCGTGGGCCGGCACCATTGCCGGAGTGCCGCTCAACGGCAAGCTCTATACGGTGGAGCAGAGCGGGGCGCTCTACGCGACCGATCCGGCCAGCGGGGCCTGGAAACAGCTGGGCAAGCCCGACTTCGCCGCCACTTCGCTGATGATGGCGGCCGCAGGCAGGCTTTTCACAATCGAGAAGGATGGAAGCCTGTATGCGATCGATCCTGCCAGCGGTGCATGGCAACGGCTGGGCACGGCCGGGTCCTGGGCCGGCACCATTGCCGGGGTGGGTCTGAACGGCAAACTTTATACCGTGGAAAAGAGCGGCACCCTGTACGTAACCGATCCCGCCGATGGGTCCTGGAAGCAGCTCGGCAAGCCTGATTTTGCCGCCACCGCTTTCCTATTGGCTGCGGCCGGCAAGCTCTATTCCATTGAAAAGGACGGCAGCCTCTATGCCATCGAGCCGGCCAGCGGGGCCTGGAAGCGGGTCGGAACCGCCGCAGGCTGGGCCAACACGATGGCCGCCTGCGGAACGCCGGGCGCCATCCTGACTGTCGAGCGCAGCGGCAAGCTCTATGCCACCGATCCTGCCAGCGGAGTCTGGAAACAACTCGGCAAGGCCGACTTCGCCGCCACCCGCTTCATGCTCCCCTGCTCGGGTAACCTCTTCACCATCGAACAGGATGGCAGTCTCTATCAGGTGGACATCGGCGGGGCCGCGCCCGCTCCGGCGCCAGCGCCGACCGCAAACACGGCGAGTGCCGCCGCGGTGGCCGGCAATCTGACTTTTGCCTTCATGGGTACCTGGCAGAACGAATCGGGCATGACCATGAAAGTGACCCTCGACGGCATCACCATGTCGATGAACGGCAAGCAGATCGGTCCGATCCCGTTCCAGGTGATCACCTCCAAAGGCAACACGCTGCTGATCGAAAGCAGCGAGCCCGGCAAGGGGCCGACCCGCCAGGAGATCGTCTTCCTCGATGCCAAGCGCATTCAAATGGGCGAACAGGGACGGACGGACCGCACCCTGACCTTCGTCAAGAAGTAGCCACGCAGTTTTGTCGCCGGGCAATCGACGCCTGCTCAAGGGATCGCTGCATCCCTTGAATGGTCGTTCAGTAGAATGAAAAATTGGGTGCCAGATCTCGGGATTACTCCTTGACCTCGACTGTGCGAATGGCGGTGCGGCCGAAATATTGCGGATGGTACATGCCCTGGGCCACGGTCGGCATCCAGGTGAAGCGGCCGCTGTACATGGCCTTGATGAAATAAACCAGCCGCATCTGCCCCTGCATGGAATAGGTGTAGAAGACCAGGCGGTCGGCGGCGTTCTCCCGGCGCGCCCATGGCGCGTGGTACGTGGCCTGGTTCGCTGTGCTGAATTCCTTCAGGGAGCGGGTGGATGCGATGTCCTCGCGCAGCAGTTCGAAGCCGGCGGCCAGCGGCTCGTCGATCACCCCGTAGGGGACCTCCTTGTCGGAACGTATCAGCAGTTCAACCATGTAGGTCTGCCCGCGCTGGTAACCGGTGACCGGCTCTCCTTTTTCGTCATAGACGTTGCGCCGGATGTCGATGCCGCGGCTCTTCTTGCCGGCCCTGGCCAGCTTCCAGGTCAACTCACTGGTTACATAGACGGGCTGGTCGGCCGTAACCAGCACATCGATCTGTTTGCTTTTGTCTGTGATCTTTTTTTGCACCTGCAGTGCATCGCGGCCATTGGCAAACTCCTTGCCGGTCTTTTCGCCCAGCAGGACGATCTCGGCATGGCGTGCCGTCGTCTTTTCCACCTGTTTCAGGTACTCGTCCATGGCGCACCGGATCCAGAAATTTGTCTGCGTGGTGTTCCAGCAGTAGGGCTCGGCGTCGCGAAGCCAGTTGATGATGCGCTCGGCCAGCACATGTCCTTTCTCCACCTCGAGAACGGATTGCAGCAGCAAGGCGGTGGCGAAGCGCGAGGAGTAGAACGGGAAGTCGCGGTGATAGGGGAATTCGC
>JAQUQF010000220.1 GCA_028749105.1 Acidobacteriota bacterium
GTCCAGGGCGGCAGTTTCCCCAGCGACTCCGAAAGCTACCACCTGAACCTGGACATCGAAGAATTCTTCAAATGAAGGCCTGCCGGACCATCGCCAGCTTGCGCCGGGCCCTTGCCGCTGCCGGAGACAGGCCGGTCGGTTTCGTGCCGACCATGGGCTTTCTTCACGAGGGGCACCTCAGCCTGGTGCGGGCCTGCCGCAAGGAAAATGAACTCGCCGTCGTTTCCATCTATGTCAACCCTGCCCAGTTCGGCCCAGCCGAGGACCTGCAGCGCTACCCGCGCGACCCGGAGCACGATTCCGCCCTGCTGAAAAAGGAGGGAGTGGACATCCTGTTCATGCCCGGCGACACGGAGATGTACGCGCCGCCCTTTCGCACCTGGGTCGACGTCCGGGAGCTTGATTCCAAGCTCTGCGGCCGTTCGCGGCCCGGCCACTTCCGCGGCGTGGCGACCGTCGTGCTCAAGCTCTTCAACCTGGTGCAGCCGCAGCGGGCCTACTTCGGCCAGAAGGACGCCCAGCAGGCGCTGGTCCTCCGCCAGATGGTCCGTGACCTCGGCCTGCCCGTGCGGCTGCGCGTTCTGCCCATCGTGCGCGATGCCGACGGCCTGGCCCTCTCCTCGCGCAATGTCTACCTCTCGAGCGCGGAGCGCCGTGCCGCGCTGGCGCTGCCCCGCAGCCTGGAGCTCGCCAAGGCGATGATCAGGGAAGGGGAGGCGCGGAGCCGGGCCCTGCGCAAGGCGGTCGAGGCGGCGATCGCCGCCGAGCCCCTGCTGGCCCTCGATTATGTCGCTGTCGTCCGCCTGCAGGACCTCGAAGAAGCCCCGCGCATCGAGGCGGGCAACACCCTCATTGCCGCTGCCGTGCGCGTGGGCAAGACGCGGCTCATCGACAATCTATTGCTAGGAGATCTCTCATGCTGATCCCATTCCTGATCGCCAAGATTCACCGGGCGACCGTAACTTCCACCGACATCCACTACGAAGGCAGCATCGCCATCGACGAAGAGATCATGGAAAAAGCCGGCCTGCGCGTATTTCAGAAGGTCGACGTCTATAACGTCAGCAACGGCGCGCGCTGGTCCACCTACGTCCTGCCCTGGCCGCGCTCATCGCGGGGGATCGTGGTCAACGGCGCCGCCGCCCGCCTGGTCCATCAGGGCGACCTGGTCATCATCGCCGCCTACGCCCTGCTCGACGAGAAGGAGCTGAATTCGCTGAGCGCCACCATCCTCACCATGGGCCCCGGCAACGAGGTCGAAAAGATCACCCACACGAAGCTGTAAGGGCCGCGGCCCCTCCCGCGCGAAGGAACACTTATGAAGAAAGTCCTCGGTTTGGGCAATGCCCTGGTCGACATCCTGGTGCGCATCGACGACGACGCGCTGCTGCGCTCGCTCGACCTGCCCAAGAGCTGCATGACCCTGGTGAGCGCCGGGCAGGTCAACGCCATTTTGAAAAAAGTCAGCGGGCTGACGCTGCAGGAAACCTGCGGCGGCTCGGCCGCCAACACCATCAGCGGCCTGGCGCGCCTGGGAGTCCCCACCGGCTACATCGGCAAGATCGGCCATGATCCCTATGGCGAGTTCTTCGCCGGCGAGATGAGCCGTCACGGCACCGAGGCGCGCATGTTCTACGGCCTCTCCCAGACCGGCAGGGCGCTGGGGCTGATCACCCCCGACTCGGAGCGCACGTTCGCCACCTTCCTGGGCGCGGCCGTGGAACTCGAAGCCACCGACCTCTCCCCGGAGCTCTTCCGCGGCTACGATTATTTTCATATTGAGGGCTACAGCGTGCAAAACCATGCATTGGCCAGGACCGCCCTGCGCCTGGCCAAGGAGGCCGGGCTCGAGGTCTCGCTCGACCTGGCCAGCCACAACGTTGTGCGCGAGAACCTGGCCTTCCTGCAGGAGATGGTGGAACGCTACGTGGACATCGTCTTCGCCAACGAGGACGAATCGATGGCCTTCAGCGGCAAGAATTCACCGGCCGAGGCCCTGGTCACCATTTCGCCCCAGTGCCGCATCGCCGTGGTCAAGCTGGGCAAGAGCGGCTCCCTGATCAAGCACAGCGAAGAGCGGCATGAGATCGGCTGCATCCCGGCCAAGGCGGTCGATACCACCGGCGCCGGCGACCTCTATGCCGCCGGTTTTCTGTACGGCCTGATCCAGGGATATGCGCTGCCGGTCTGCGGCCGCATCGGCTCGCTGCTCTCCGGAAAAGTGGTGGAGGTGATCGGCGCCAAGCTCGACGAGGCGAAATGGCGGGAAGTCGAAGCCGAGTTGCCCTTGCTCCTCAATTGACAAGGGCCAAGAGGGGGACACTGTGAGAGACAAATGTGAAACAGCGGCGGCCATGGTGGCCGGCAGCTGGAATTGCGCCCAATCGGTGCTTGGCGTGTTCTGCGACGATCTCAATCTGAACCGCGAAACAGCCATGAAACTGGCCAGCGGCTTCGGCGCCGGCATGGCCAGGAAGCAGGAAGTATGCGGCGCCGTCAGCGGCGCCGTCATGGTCATCGGTCTGAAGCACGGCCAGGCCCGCGAGGACGACAAGGCGGGAAAGGAAGCGGCGTACCGGCTGAGCCGGGAGCTGATGGACCGCTTCCAGGCGAAGTTCGGCTCCTGCCTGTGCCGGGAATTGCTGCCCGGCCTTGACCTGGCGACCGAAGCCGGGCATATGCGCTACAAGGCGGAGGGCTGGTCGGAAAGGGTGTGCCGCCCCTGCGTGCGTGCGGCCGTTCGCATCCTGGAGGAGATCCTGTAGGCTGGGAGGGGAGGGAGCAGCAACATGAAAGCCTTTTCGTCTGCCGGAAAAACCCCAGTCTGTGAAAATTTTGTAAAAATCGTCATTTACAATATTTTGAAAAAAGGAGGAGAAAAATGCCCAAAAAGTCTCATGTTCTTGTCCTCGCCGGAATGGCGCTGCTCATGATCGCCGGATTGGCGACTGCTGCGGCGGCCCAGGATCTGCCCCCCAAGGTGTCGCTCATCCCGCGCCAAATCTTGTTCGGCAACCCGGTCAAGTCATCGCCTCGCATCTCGCCCGACGGCATGCGCCTGGCCTACCTGGCGCCGTCGGAGAAGGGGGTGCTCAACGTCTGGGTGCGCACGATCGGCAAGGAAGACGACATCCAGGTGACCAACGACACCCATCGCGGCATCCGCATCCATTTCTGGGCCGAAGACGGCAAGCACCTTTTCTACCTGCAGGATATCGGCGGCGACGAAAACTTTCATGTCTACTCGGTCGACCTGGAAACGAAGATGGTGCGCGACCTGACGCCGTTCCAGGGAGTACGCGCCAGCAACATCATGCTCGACAAGAAATTCCCGGGACAAATGCTGGTCGGGCTGAACCTGCGCGATCGCCGCGTCTTCGACATGCATCGCGTCGACTTGGCCAGCGGCGCCATCGTCCTCGACACCGAGAATCCTGGCGACGTGCTGGGCTGGGCCACCGATGCCGAGTTTC
This sequence comes from Acidobacteriota bacterium, assembly GCA_028749105.1. Classification (GTDB taxonomy): domain Bacteria; phylum Acidobacteriota; class Aminicenantia; order UBA2199; family UBA2199; genus UBA2199. Next base: position 3,474 of record JAQUQF010000220.1, read on the forward strand.
AGATTCGCGGCTGCATGGCGCAGAACCCCAAGGACGCTTCCAATGTCACGCGCGTACGCGACAACCATGACGCTCCCTGGCGCGACCTGGTCGTCCTGCCCTTTGGCGAGAACGGCGGCCCCGTCGATTTCGCTGCCGACGGCAAGTCGCTCTACTTCGAGACCTCCTTGGGCACGGACACGGCCCGCCTGGTGCGCATCGATGCCGCCACCGGCAAGGAGCTCGAAACCATTGCCCGTGATCCCAGGGTCGACGTGGGCAGCGTGATCATCCACCCCGACACCAAGACGGTGCAGGCCGTCTCCTTCAACTACCTCAAAAATGAGTGGCGCGTCCTCGACCCGTCGATCAAGGATGATTTCGCCGCCCTGGCCAAGCTCGGCCGCGGCGAGTTCTACCTTTCGGGCCGCGACCATGCCGACAAGACTTGGCTGGTGACCTGCCAGGTTGACGATGGCCCGGTGGCCTGGTACGC
>JAQUQF010000221.1:0-781 GCA_028749105.1 Acidobacteriota bacterium
CGAGAACTACGTGGCCAAGGATTTTCAGTTTGACGAAAAGGAAAGTACGACGACCATCCGGCTGTATGACAGGGACTTCAAGCTGGTCCGCGAGCTCGGCGTGCACAAGGAGGCCGGCGGCGTTTCGAAACTCAACCTGGTGGCGGAATATTATTCCGTTCGCGTGAGCGAGGATAATATATTCCTTGTTGATTCGGGAATGGAGACGACCGTAACGGTTTATGGTTCTAACGGCGACAAGCGGCGGGAGGTGCGTTTGCCGCTGCCGCCAATGGAAATGACGGCCGCGCTCAAGGAAGCGATCATCAAGCCGGTCAAGGAAAATCCGGAGATGAAATCCCGCTGGGCCGCATTTGAATCGCGGCTCGCTTTCCCCGACCATACTCCGGGCCTCGATTACTTTGATGTGCAGGAAGGAAAGTTCGCTGCCAGGACCTATCGTTATCGCGGCGATGCCGTGGAGTTCGTCATCTTCGACATGCAGGGCAGGGAGCTGAAGCGGCTGTTCCTGCCCAACACCGGCCGCCCTTCCAATGGCGTTCTCTTCTGCTTTTTCCAGGGCCGGTTCTACTATCTCAAGGAAAATCTCGACGAGGAAGCCTGGGAATTGCATTCGGAAAAAATTTGGTAAAACCATGAAGAAAGGGAAAACGAAACACATAAGTATGATTCCACCTCTTCTTGGGAAGAGATGGGATAGGGTCGAATAGCCGGCGGTTGCAAAAAGAAGGGCGCTCGTTTATATTCGGTTATTCAAATCCAATTCGCCGCAGCGAGGAAC
>JAQUQF010000221.1:791-3942 GCA_028749105.1 Acidobacteriota bacterium
GAAACGCTGGCTGAAAGCCCTGTCGGCCTTGCTCCTGCTGGCGCTGCTGCTCTGGGCGCTGGGGACGCGGCATGGCATGGTGCCGCCGCTGGGGAAATTCCTCGACCCCGTCGGCGGCTTCTGGCGCAACAACGCCGCCAGCGACAGGATCCCCGAAAAGCTGGCGATCCCCGGGCTCAAGGAGCGGGTCACGGTCGTCTGGGACGACCGCCATGTCCCGCACATCTTCGCCGCCAACGAGCCCGACCTCTACCGGGCGCAGGGTTATCTCACGGCGCGCGACCGCCTCTGGCAGATGGACTTCATCTCGCGCTATGCGGGCGGCCGCCTGGCCGAGGTCATCGGCCCGCAGCTGCTGGAGTCCGACCTGCTGCAGCGCCGCCTGGGCATGACCTGGGGGGCGGAGAATTTCCTCAGGGGCATCGCCGGCAACGCGGCCATGCGCCAGGTCATCGACGCGTATGCCGGAGGCGTCAACGCCTATATCGACTCGCTGGTGCCCGCCGCTTATCCCCTGGAGTACAAGATCTTCGACTATGCCCCAGGAAGATGGACGAGGACCGACACCGCCATGCTGCTGAAATACATGGCCTGGGACATGACCGGTGAAGGGAGCGAATTGGCTTTGACAAGAACGCGGGCGGCATTGGGCGAAAGGGCAACGGACGATCTTTTTCCCTGGCACGCCCCCTTCCAGGATCCGGTGATCCCCGTTGGGACGAAATGGGATTTTGCCCCGGGGGATGCCCCGCCGGATCAACCCCGATCCGGGGAAATCGAACCGGGACGCGGAGGAATGGGGGAGGGCGCCGTCGATCCATTTGGCGACCTGGTCGGCAGCAACAATTGGGTGGTGGCCGGGACGAAGACGAAAAGCGGTTTCCCCATCCTGTGCGACGACCCGCATCTGCGGCTCTCCCTGCCGTCGATCTGGTACGAGGTCCAGCTGTCGGCGCCGGGGATCAATGTCTGCGGCGTTTCGCTTCCCGGAGCTCCCGGAGTCATCATCGGTTTCAATGACAAGATGGCCTGGGGCGTGACCAATGCCGGGTCGGATGTCCTCGATTTTTATAAAATTTCGTTCCGCGACCGGAAGCGCCGGGAATACGTCCGCAACGGCGGATGGGCCAAGGTTTCCGTGCGCCGCGAGGAGGTCAGGGTGCGGGGCGCCAAGCCCGTCATCGAGAACGTCCTCTACACGCATCTGGGTCCGGTGCCGTTCGCGGCAGCAAAGCCGGGCATGCCGGACTGGATCCCGGCCGGCGCGGCCATGCGCTGGACGGGGCACGATGCCGGCGGCGTCCTGGAGGCCATCTACGGCCTCAATCACGCCAGGAATTACGGGGAATTCAAGGCGGCCATCGCCAAATTCGATTGCCCGGCCCAGAACATCGCCTACGCCGGGAGCGACGGCCGCATCGCCATCTGGCACAACGGGAAATTTCCCTTGCGCGCCTGGGGCCAGGGGCGCTACCTGCTCGACGGCGCCGCAGCCGCCGACCAATGGGCGGGCTGGGTGCCCATGGACCGTGTCCCGCACATGGAGGACCCGCAGCGCGGCTTCGTCTCCTCGGCCAACCAGAGCCCGGCCGACGCCGCCTATCCCTATTATCTCGGCTGGAAATACGGCACCTTCGAACGCGGCGCCCGCATCAACGAGGTCCTGTCTGCCGCATCCGCAATCACTCCGGAAGACATGATCCGCATGCAGGGTGACGCCCTGAGCCTGCGCGCCCGCGTCATCCTCCCCCGACTGCTGGAGCTCCTGCCGCAAGCGGGATTGACGGCGGAGGAGAGGGCCCGGGCCGCGGAGCTCGCGGGCTGGGATTTCCGCCATCGGGCCGAAAGCACGGAGCCGACGGTCTTCAGCCGGTTTTTCGTCGAATTGCACAAGGCGATCTGGGACGACGACCTGGAAAAGGGCGGGAAGCTTTTTCTGGCGCCGGCAGCCGACCGGACGATGGAGCTTGTTCTCAAGGAGCCCGGCTCGCCCTATTTCGACGACATTACGACGCCGGCGCAAGAGTCGCTGGCCGACATCGTCCGCCTGGCGTTCAGCCGGGCCATTGTTCAGCTTCATGAAGAACATGGCACTTTCGGGCCGCGCTGGCGCTGGGGCCAGGCCAACCCGGTGACGATCGGCCATCTCGGCCGCATCCCCGGCCTGGGAAATCCTCCCCTGGCCATCAGCGGCGGCCGCGGCATCATCAACGCCGCCTCGGGATCCCATGCCCCCTCCTGGCGCATGGTCGTCGAGATGGGCCCTGAGGTCCGCGCTTGGGGGATCCTGCCCGGCGGGGCTTCGGGAAACCCGGGCTCGCGCTACTATGACCGCGATATCCGCGACTGGGCGGCCGGCAAGGCGCACGAGCTGCTGTTCCTGAGATCGGCCGGTGAGCGGCATCCGCGCATTGCCGGGCGCACCGAGGCGGGGGGGAAGCGATGATCGTCCTCATCCAGGCCGTGCTGATCGTCGTTTTGCAAGCCGGCACGCAGTCGTGGATCTGGGTGGCCGGCGTGCCGCTGGCCTTCGGCATGGCCGCGCGTGTCTCGTGCTGGCGGGCGGCCGGCCGCGGCGCCCTCGCCGGCGGCCTGAGCTGGCTGCTGGCCAGCCTCTATTTTTATTTCACCTCCGGGCGCATCATCGCCGGCCGCGTGGCCGCCATGTTCGGCCTTGCCGCGGGAAGCGGCTGGCCGATGATCATTTTCACGGGGCTTCTGGGGGCCCTCGCCGCCGGCCTGGCCGCCTATGCCGGCGCCGCGTTCCGCGACGCCATCCGTCCAGTCAAGTAAGGGGTGCCCGGGCGGACGTGGCACTGCCTCGGGCTTTCTTGCAGTACCCTTTGTTCAGCGAATAACGTCACCATCGTCGGCACATGAGGGGAAAATGATTATCCAAGCGATCAAGGACAGCATCTGGAATTGCATCAAGAACAAGGAGGTCGCCCTCTTCATGATCTTCAGCGATGAGGGAGAGATCCTCTTTCACCAAGGTCGCCAGATCCAGGGGCGAACCATCGGCAAGGCCCGGGGCTTCTGCCGCAGCTACTGTCTGGAAGCGCTGAGAATGCGCCGCGAGATCGACGCCAACGAATGCATGGTAGCGATCAACGGCGGCGACGACTTGTCCGAGTCGGCGCTGATGCTGAAG
>JAQUQF010000222.1 GCA_028749105.1 Acidobacteriota bacterium
TTGGCTGAGATCAACGCCAGGACCCGGCAGGCCTACAATCTGGCGGCCCAGAGGTATCATGAGCGTTTTCATGACGAGATGAATGAAAAGGAGTACGACCGGCAGCTTCTGGACCGCTTTAGCCAAAGATTTGGAAGAGATTCTCTTGTTTGCAATGCCGGCTGCGGGCCATTGGCCCATATCGGGCGTTATCTTTTCGACAAGGGCGTCCCGGTCGTGGGCGTGGACATCTCCGATCAATGCATCGAGTTGGCCCGCCGGCACAATCCCGGGATGAAATTCAGGCGGGCGGACATGGGCAAGCTGCCGTTCGCGGATGGAACGTTCGATGGCGTCATTTCCTATTACTCGATCATCGATACGCCCAAGAAGTATGTGAGGCGGATCTTCCGGGAGCTTCACCGCGTGCTGAAGCCCCAGGGCCTCTTGCTGGTGGCGGTCAAGGCGGGCAGCGGCGAGGACTACCAGCCGGAGCTGCTGGGCATCGAGACGCAGGTCTGGTTCACCCTGTTTACGGAAGAGGAGATCGCCGGCTATTTCCGGGAGGCCGGCTTCCAGCTCGAGTTCTTCGAGAAGCGCGACCCCTACGGGTTCGAGATCCAGAACGAAAGGATCTTTGCCAAGGGGAGGAAATCGTGAGTTTTCAGGGCAGATATGATAATGGAACAACAGGGGACGGACGGTAAACCGATACAAAGCAGCGTTAGGGACGGCGCGGCGAATGGCTCGGGCGTAGAAATGGAACGAAACACGAAGACGCCGCGTGGCCTGAAGCGAACCTCAGGTCAAGGGAACGCGGGGGCATCGCGGCTGGAATATTTTGTCCCGCAGGTATAGTATCCGATCATGCGCATGATGGAAAAGAATGGTTACCGGCTTCTCCTGATCTTATCATGTGTCTTTCTGACGCTGGGCCAATGCTGTTTCTCGAATCAGAAGGTGGAAACGCGCGTCTACAACATGCCCGACTCGATCGTGCAGGCGATCGGCCGGGCGGTCCAGGACGGCAATTTCTCGTGCGCCAAGAAAACGCTGTTCAGCCGTGATTACTTCCAGCTGGACGATGAGCGATTGCTGATCCTGGTTGGCATCCCCGATTACCTGTGCGCCTCCAATTCGTTCATGCCGGTTGTTGCGGATGGCCAGGGCAAATGGCTGGCCGGTCCGCCCATGCCCGGAGCGCCTTCCTGGATTGTGCCTGGTCCGGATGACGCCTTGTGGCTGGCGGCGCAGTGGCAGGTCGAAGGGACGTTTCCCGCCCTGTATCGCAGCCTGAACGGCGTCGACTGGCAGGAGATCAAGCTGCCGGATAACAGGGGCGTGGACTGCTGCTTTGAAAGGCTGGAGCGGATCTGCTTCCACCGTGGGGTCGTCCGCTTAAAATTCGCCGGCGACGCGACCGCAAAGACGGCCTACTGGGAAGCCGGACTAGAGGCCCTTGCCCTGCCCGGACAGGAACCGGTTTGGAAATCGGCCGATGCTTTCCAGGAAGGCGCCGGGGAAACTTCCTGCCCATTCGTCCCGTTGGGCCAGGGCTCTTGGACCAGGATAGAATCGGAGCAGTCAAGCTGGATCTACTTCAAAAAGAACAGAATGTATTCAAAAATATCGCTGGTCATCCCCGGCTCGCTTGAATGAAGAGGCGCAGCGCTGGCTTTATAAAGCAATTCGGGAACCGCGCAGTGAAGTCTCGGATCAAATAAATTCAGGAGACCGCCAATGCAAGCCATCGTAACCGAAAAATACGGGCCGCCCGATGTGCTCAAGCTCGCGGAGGTGGCCAAGCCCGTTCCCAAGGCGAATGAAGTACTGATCAAAATTCGGGCGGCCTCGCTGAACGCCTTCGACTGGCACATGCTGCTCCCCGATCCGTCCATGGTCCGCCTCATGGGCGGCGGATTGCTGAAGCCCAAGAACAGGATCATCGGGACCGACATGGCCGGCCGGGTGGAGGCGGTTGGCGGCACCGCGGCGCAGTTCAAGCCGGGCGACGAGGTGTTCGGCGACCTGGCCCGCTGGGGCTGCGGCGCCTGCGCCGAATATGTATGCGCCCCCGAAGAAGCGCTGGCGCCCAAGCCCAAGAACCAGACCTTCGAGCAGGCGGCGGCCGCGCCCATGGCGTCGCTCACCGCCCTGCAGGGGCTGCGCGACAAGGGGCATATTCAGAAAGGCCAGAAGGTGCTGGTCAACGGCGCCTCCGGCGGCGTGGGCACGTTCGCGGTGCAGATCGCCAAGTTTTTCGGGGCCGAAGTCACCGCCGTCTGCAGCAGCGGCAACGTGGACATGGCGCGCGCGCTCGGCGCCGATCATGTCATTGACTATACCAAAGAGGATTTTACCAGGAACGGACGGCAATACGACCTGATCCTGGCCGCCAACGGCTTCCATCCGCTCGCCGATTACAAGCGGGCGCTGGCTCCGGGGGGAACCTACGTCATGACCGGGGGCTCCATGAAGCAGATCTTCCAGGCCATGCTCCTGGCGCCTTGGTACTCCATGAGCGGCGGCATAAAAATGGGGGGCATAACCGCGCACTCAAACCAGAAAGACCTGATCTTCATGAAAGAGCTCATGGAAGCCGGCAAGGTGGTTCCGGTCATAGACATGGTTTACCCGCTGGCCGATGTTCCCGAGGCCCTGCGCTATCTTCTTGCCGGGCACGCCAGGGGAAAAGTGGTAATAAAGGTAGAGGATGGCGCATCCGCATCGCCAAAAGCTAAAAACGCTTTTAACAAGGAGCTGATATGGGCATGACTCCACTCAAATTCTTGATCGCAGGGCTGGGCTTTGTCGTGATCTTTCTCACCGGTTTCGTTTTGAGACGCACGGGGCAACCGTTCCCTGCGGGCATCCTGACGGTCCACAAACTGGTCACGGTGGCCACGATCGCTTTCCTGGCCAAGATCGTCCTGGGAATGACCAAGCTCGCGCCGCTGGGCCAGGTGGAATGGATCGCCTGCATCGCGGCCGGCGCGTTCTTCCTGCTGGCGATCGCTTCCGGGGGCTGGCTAAGCGCGGTCAGGGAGATGCCGGCCATGGTCCGAGTGCTGCACCTCATTCTGCCTTTCCTGACGGCGCTCTCCACCGCCGCCTTCCTCTATCTTATGTTCCGCCGCAGGTAGCCAATGGTGTATTCCTGGAACGGATATGGAAAAAATATCAGACATCAATAAGGAAATCACCGGGATCAAGGCAAGGCTGGAAAAGATCGAGGCGCAGCTGGGCTTTTTGTTCAGGAGCCTGGGCATCACGGCCGGGGAGGCGCCCGCCGGGCGTGCTTCAGCGGCGGTCATGGATCTGGCGGCCAAAGGAGACAAGATCGCGGCCATCAAGGCCTTCAGGGAAGAGACCGGGGCGAGCCTGAAGGATGCCAAGGAGTTCATCGAATCGCTCATTAGATAAGCCCAGGGCCGCGGCGAAGCTGGTCGGAGGGATATTCACGGTCGGCGACCTGTGGCAAAAAATAAATAAAAAGGAGCTTGGCATGGATTTTTATGATGCGGTTAAGAAGCGGCGGACGGTCCGGGAGTTCCAGGAAAAGCCGGTGCCCGAGGCGGCCGTGCGGCGGGCGCTGGCGGCGGGGCTGCGGGCGCCATGCAACGCCCATCTGAAGAGCTGGCAGTTCATCCTGCTGCGCGACCTGGAGAAGCGCGACCGGGCGGTCATCGACGGCCTGAAGGCCAGGGACATGAAGGACAGGGAGGAGATCGAGCGCTTCGTCTCCCGTTTCGACGACGCGGAGCTGAAGAAGGTCTACCGCCGCTCGCTGCCCCGGCAGCAGAGCATGATGCTCGAGGCCCCCGAGCTGCTGCTGGTGTGCTACAAGATGAAGGCGCTGGCCGAATGCCGCACTCTGTTCGAGCTGAATCCGCTGGCTTCAGCCTGGATGTGCGTGGAGAACATCATGCTGGCGCTGGCCGCTGGGGGGCTTTTTGG
>JAQUQF010000223.1 GCA_028749105.1 Acidobacteriota bacterium
GTAGGAGGTGATGCCCTTGTGCACGTAGGCCGAATCGGGGCCGATCGACTCTTCCACCGAGGTCAAAAAGGCGATGACGTCGTGCTTGACCTTCTTCTCGATCTCGCGGATGCGGCCGCAGTCGAAAGCGGCGTGCCGGCGGATATTCTTCAGGCTGGACGCCGGGACCTTCCCCATCTCGGCCCAGGTCTCGGTGACGGCCAGCTCGACGTCCAGCCACTTGCGGTACTTGTTCTCTTCGCTCCAGATGCGGGCGATCTCCGCCGCTTCGTACCTGTCGATCACATGCGTCTCCTTGGACCCGAATTATAGCAGTGTTGTCCGCGCTTGTACACCCGGGATGCCCGGGGGTTAAAAGCGCAGCGAGAGGCAGCTGAGGCCGCCGTCCAGCTTGCGGAACTCCGAGACATCCAGGGCTATGGTCTCGTATCCGGCATGCTCGATGGCCTGGCGCGTCCTTGGGAAGCCGGCGGGAACGAGCACGCGGTCGTTGACCCGCAGCGAGTTGGCGGCATAGCTTTCCTCAGCCGGAACAGGGATGACGTCAAAGGATGAAAAAAGCGGCTGGGCGAGGAATTCGCCGCAGGCCAGCAGCCGGTTGTCCCCCAGACAGGAAACGCCGGTCTTCAGGTGCAGGACCTTGAGCAGGGGGACAAGTACCGTCTCGTAGCCGTGGCGCTGGAGGATGGCGGCCAGTTGCTGCGCCCCGGTCGGATTGGTTCGTCCCGACAGGCCGATAAAGAAGCGGTCGCCGGCGCGCATGACGTCGCCGCCCTCCAGGGTCCCTGGGGCGAGGACCCTGCCCAGTTTTGGATAAAATTCCGCCAGGGCCAGGGCCATCGATTTTTCCTCGCCCCGGCGGCTGGCAGCGCCCGGCCGGGTGATGACCGCCGTGTTTTCGCTCAGGACCGCCGTGTCCTCGACGAAGACCGAATCGGGATAATCCTCATCCGCCTCCAGCACGATGACGGCCAGGCCGCAGCCGCGCAGCGCCTCGACATACGCGGCGTGCTGCTCCAGGGCCTTGCCGTAGTCGGGCCGTCCCAGTCCTGCCGCGGACAGGCCGTGGACCATGTTGCGGCAGGGCTTCCGAACCAGTGCTTTCGTGAACACCTTAAAAGATTATTTCTTTTCGCCGTGGTCGATGTCGTCGGGCAATTCGTTGACGTCGCGCGCGCCCTGGTAGGGGAAGTGGATCGCGAGCAGGCGGCCGCATTCTTCAATCCCCCGGATCAAGCCCTCGTTGAATTTGCCGATTTTAAAATCGGCTGCCATGGCAGCGACCAGCTTGTCCCAGAAATCCTGCCCGACTTTTTGGTGGATGCCCTCGTCGCCGACGACGACGAAGCGGCGGCGCGAAGGGACGACGAAGAAGAGGATACCGTTGCGGTCCCTGGTCTGGCGCATGCCCATGCGGTTGAAGGCCTTCTCGGCGGCGCAGCGGACACTGCCCCAGAAGAAGCGCGAGACCGAGACGCGGATCTCGCCCGAAGTGCGCTTCTCGGCAGCGGCGATGGCGGCCTTGACGCGGTCGTCATCGATGATATCCAGAAGCTTGCCCTGGCTCAGGAACCCCATGATTGCCTCCCTACCACGATCCCGAGGCGCCGCCGCCCCCCGATCTGCCGCCGCCGCCGGAGAATCCTCCGCGGCCGCCACTCCCGCCGCGGCCACCGGACAGGATGGTGAAGAGCAGGTAGAGGGCGAGCTGGGGGTTGGTGATGAACAGGATGAGGAAAAACAGGATGGCGATGCCGACCATCACCTTTTCACCGAGGGTCATCGGCCGGCCTGCGCCCGGCTGAGCTTGATTCTCCCCACTACCGGCGGCTTCGCCGGCGATGACGGCGGTCAACCGGTCAAGGGCGGCGCGCACGGCGCCGTCGTTGTCGCCCTGCTGCAGCCGCGGCACGATCTCATCGTTGATAATGCGCCCGGCCAACGCGTCGGGGAGCACGCCTTCCAGGCCGTAGCCCACCTCGATGCGCAGGCGCTTGTCATCGGCCATGATGAACAGGACCAGGCCATCGTCAAGCCCCTGGCGGCCGACCCGCCAGGCCTGGAAGGCCTTGACCGCCCACTCCTCGATCGGGACGATCCCCGTGGTCTTGCCGGTGTAGACGATGACCTGGTGGCCGCTGGACCTCTCGTACTCCTCCAGGCGGGCGTCGAATTCGGCGACGGCGGCCGGCGAAAGGACCCCGGCATCGTCGGTGACCCAGCGTTGGGGAGTTGCCGGGATCTGGACCTCGGTCCCGGTCCCGGCCTGGGCCTGCACTCCCGCCGTATAGGCAAGGAGGAGCAGGCCGGCCAGCACCGGCAGGTAAGACCGTATCGTTCCGCGCAGACGGCTGGAGGGACCCCCTGGGTCCCGACGTCCCAGTCCTAATGGACCGGGAGGTCGCACATTACTCACGGTTTAGAACTGGACCTTGGGTGCGGTCTCGGCGCCGGCCTGCGACTTGAAGTAGGATTTCTCCTGGAAGCGCTTGCCGAAGAAGTTGGCGATGATCACCGTGGGGAAGCTCATGCGCTTGGTGTTGAAGCCTTGCGCTGCTTCGTTGAAGCGCATGCGCTCGACATTGATGCGGTTCTCCGTCCCCTCGAGCTGCACCTGCAGGTCGCGGAAATTCTGGGTGGCCTTGAGGTCGGGATACTTTTCCACCACGACCATCAGGCGCGACAGGGCCGACGACAGACCGTCCTGGGCCTGCTGGAACTTGGCGAAGGCCTCGGGGTCGTTTGCCGGGCTGTTTCCCAGCTGCACCTGGCCGACCTTGGCGCGGGCCTCGGTCACCTGGGTGAAGGTGTCTTTCTCGAATTCGGCGGCGCCCTTGACCGTCTCCACCAGGTTGGGGATGAGGTCGGCGCGGCGCTGATAGGCGCTCTCCACCTGCGCCCATTGCGAGAGGGCCTTCTGATCCAGCGAGACCAGGCCGTTGTAGGCGCCCATCACCCACAGACCCAGGATCACCACCAGGCCGACCAGGACGCCCAGGCAGCCAAGCATTACTTTTTTCGACATGTTCATTTCCTCCCTACGATCATTTTGTCAATGCGTGCCAAACAGACGGTTTATTGTAAACTCACTTGCCGGACAATGCAAGAAAATAGCCCCCGGTCAGGAGAGGACGCCGATCCCCCGATGCTTTTCGGCGATGGCGGCGGCCAGCTTATCCAGAGCCTGATAGTCCTTGTCCTGGGGATATCCCTTGGCCAGCACCGTTTCCAGCAGCTCGACCTTGAGGTTGCCCAGGGAGGCCGCGAGGTTCTCCACCGCCTTTCCTCCCCAGCCGTAGGAGCCGATGATCGAGGCGAACCTCGTCTTCGGTCGCAGGGCGTTGGCCAGGAAGGCGGCATGGGCGACGGCCGGGTGGGCGCCGGCCAGCACCGTTGGCGTGGCCAGGACCACGGTGGAGGCCTCCACCAGCTCCCTGGCCAGTTCGCCGATATCGGTATGGATCAGGTTGAAAGGCATGACCTCGACCCCTTGGCGGATCAGGGCACCGGTCAGGTGCTCCACCATTTCGCGGGTGCTGCCGTGCATGGAGACGAAGGGGATCAGGACCAGGTTCTTCGTTTTGTCGGAGGCCCACTCGCGGTAGGCATCGAGGATGAAGGCCGGGCGTGGGTAGACCACGCCGTGGCTTGGGGCGATCATCTCGATCGCCATCCCCTGCAGCTTCTCCAGGTGCTTGCGGATCATCAGGCGGAAGGGCATCATGATCTCGGCAAAGTAGCGCTTGGCGGCGTTGAGGGTGCGGGCCTCGTCGCTGAGAATGGGGTGGCTCTGGGCCAGGTGGGCTCCCAGGAAATCGCAGCTGAACAGCACCTTGTCCTCGCACAGGTAGGTGAGCATGGTCTCGGGCCAGTGCACCCACGGCGCCAGAATGAACTCCAGGGTCTTGCCGCCCAGGTCCAGCGTTTCACCG
>JAQUQF010000224.1 GCA_028749105.1 Acidobacteriota bacterium
ACCAGGAGGACGTGGTGCTTGGGCTTGATGATGCTCACGCCATGCACGTCGTGCAGCAGCTCGCCGCGCGAGATCACCACCTGCTTCTTCAGGAAGTTCGACGTCAGGTGCACCTCGGAGATCAGGGTGTTGATCTGAAAGGTGGGGTTGATCTCGGAGAAGTGGCACTCGTTGTTTTCGACGATGAACTCGACGTAGCCCAGACCCACGTAGTCGATTTTCTTGAGCAGCGCCTGGGCATGCTCGTACAGGCGGGCGCGCAGCCGCTCGTTGATGTTCGGCGAGGGTGACTCCTGGAAAACCTTCTGGAAGCGGCGCTGGATCGACGACTCGATCTCCGGCAGGAAGAGGATATTGTCCTTGACGTCGCGGAAAAAGGGGATCTCGATGTGGTGGGCGTAGGGCCGGAACTCCTCGAAGAAGACGCCGTTTTGCGCGTTCTCCTCGCGCTTGAGCAGGTTGGCCACCTGTTCCTGGGCTTCGCGCCGGTAGTCGGCCACGCGGATGCCCCTGCCGCCCGAGCTTTTCAGCGGCTTGATGATCAGCGGGTAGGTGAAGCCGGCGTCGCAGGTTTCGCAATCGAGGGAGCTGCGCATCAGATGGGAGGATTTCAGCACCGGCAGGCCGGCGGCGGCGGCCGTCTGCCGCAGCTTGATCTTGTCCTCCACCGCTGCCAGAACGCCCGCTTCGGGGCCGATGAAGCGGATGTTGCTCTCACGGCAGAGCCGGGCGAACTCGGGGTTCTCGGCCAGGAAGCCATAGCCGGGGTGGATGGAATCGGCCTTGACTTCGCGCGCCTTCTCCAGGATCGCCTCCCCGTCCAGGTAGCTGTCCTCCAGGCGCGAGGAGTAGAACTTGAAGCTGCGGTCGGCCAGCTTGACGGGCAGGGAGAGCGAATCCTCCGGGGAGTGCATCAGCAGGGTCTCCATGCCCATGCTGTTGAGCGAGTTGATGATGTCCAGGGCGATGACGCCCCGGGTGGGGATCAGGACCTTTTCTTTCATGACCTCTCCTTAGAGGGGGATATTGCCGTGCTTTTTCAGGGGCAGCTTCAGCGACTTGTTGGCCAGGGCTTCCAGGTTCTTGATCAGGAAGGGGCGGGTCTCCACCGGCAAAATGATCTCGTCGACATAGCCGTAGGCGGCCGGTTCCTTGGGGTTGGCGAATTTTTCCTTGTACTCGGTAATCAGCCGCTCACGCACGGTCTCCGGCTCGACAGCCTCGGAGATGTCTTTCTTGAAGATGATGTTGATGGCGCCCTGCGGACCCATGACCGCGATCTCCGCCGTCGGCCAGGCGGCGACGACGTCGGCGCCCAGGTGCTTGGAGCTCATGACGATGTAGGCACCGCCGTAGGCCTTGCGCGTGATGACCGTCAGCTTGGGCACCGTGGCCTCGGAATAGGCATAGAGAAGCTTGGCCCCATGCTTGATGATGCCCAGCTGCTCCTGGTCGCGGCCGGGAAGGAATCCGGGGACATCGACGAAGCTGACCAGGGGGATGCTGAAGGCGTCGCAGAAGCGGATGAAGCGCGCCCCCTTCAGCGAGGCCTGTACGTCAAGGGTGCCGGCGAAGACGCCGGGGTTGTTGGCAATGATGCCGACCGCCTTGCCGCCCAGGCGGGCGAAGCCGACCACCAGGTTCTGGGCATACCCCTTGTGGACCTCGAGGAACTTCTCCCCGTCGACCACGGCCAGGATCAATTCCTTGACTTCGTAGGGCTTGTTGGGATTGACCGGCACGATCTCGTTCAGCCGGTCGTCCATGCGGTCGAAGGGGTCGCTGGCCTCGATGTCGGGGGGAGGCTCGTTGTTGGACGACGGCAGGTAGCCGAGCAGCTCCTTGACCATGTCCAGGGTGTCCTTCTCGTCACGGCCGACGAAATGGGCCACGCCGGAGACGGTGGCGTGGCTCTCGGCGCCGCCGAGCTCCTCGAAAGTGACCTCTTCCTTGTTCACCGCCTTGATGACCTCGGGGCCGGTGACGAACATGTAGCTGGACTTGTCGACCATGAAGATGAAGTCGGTGATGCCGGGCGAATAGACGGCGCCTCCGGCACAGGGCCCCATGATCACCGAGATCTGGGGGATGACGCCGGAGGAGATGGTATTGCGGAAAAAGATGTCGCCGTAGCCGGCCAGGCTGTTGATCCCCTCCTGGATGCGGGCGCCGCCCGAGTCGTTGATGCCGACGACAGGAGCCCCGGCCTTCAGCGCCAGGTCCATGATATTGACGATCTTCCTGGCGTGCATCTCGCCCAGCGAGCCGCCGAGGACGGTGAAATCCTGGGAATAGACATAGACCACCCGGTCGTTGACCTTGCCGAAGCCGGTGATGACGCCATCGCCGAGGAATTTTTTCCTTTCCAGGCCGAAATTGCTCGAGTGGTGCGACACATATCCCTGCAGCTCGACAAAGGTGTCGGGGTCGAACAGGAACTCGATGCGGTCCCTGGCCGTCATCAGGCCCTTGGCCCGACGCTGGGCCAGCTTGTCCAGCCCGCCGGCGGCATCCTTCTCCTCGCGCAGCTTGATCAGGTCCTTGATCTTTGTTTTCATCACGTCACCTTCGGGACAAATTGTATAATCATTCGGCTGAAAAAGCAAATCCCCTGCCCCGGGACGGGAAGAGGCCTTTCCGGGCAATAAAACTCCAACCTGAGGACGAAAAGCGTCTTCTGAGATTGAAAAAAAGGGCAAAATATGGTAAAAATAAAGGAATGAAACACATACTATTCACCGTCAATCCCGTCAACCACAACGGCGATTTCATCTACCTGATCCAGAACGCTTCGTTGGTGGTCAAGCTGGTTCTGCTGCTGCTGCTCTCTTTTTCCATCATTTCCTGGGCGATCATCATCTTCAAGCTCATGGAATATTCCCGGGCCAGGAAAAACAGCGCCAAGTTCCTCGATTTTTTCAGGAAAAACAAGAATTTCAGCGACATTTACAATGCCAAGGGGCTGTACGGCAACAACCCCCTGGGAGAGATCTTCCGCTTCGGCTTCCAGGAGATATCCCAGCAAACCGCCAATGGCAAAAAAATGGACGCTCTCGACCTGGAGAGCCTGCAGCGGTCACTGCTGCGCGCCTCCAACCAGGAGATCACCCGCTTCGAACGCCTGAACGGCTTCCTGGCCACCTGTGCCTCTGCCACGCCGTTCATCGGCCTCTTCGGAACGGTCTGGGGCATCATGACCTCCTTCCAGCAGATCGGCATCCAGATGAACGCCAATCTGGCCACCGTCGCCCCGGGCATTGCCGAGGCCCTGATCGCCACCGCTTTGGGGCTGTTCGCCGCCATCCCGGCCGTCATCTTCTACAACCTGCTGCTGAACAAGCTGAAAGTGCTCATCTCCACGATGGAGGACTTCGTCCTCGAGTTCGTTAACTTGAGCGAAAAGCTCCACTGATGAAGGCCCCCGCCCGGCACTCCCTGCACAGCAACCTGGCCGAGATCAACATCACGCCGCTGGTCGACGTCATGCTGGTGCTGCTGATCATCTTCATGGTCACGGCGCCGATGATGCAGTCGGGGATCACGGTCAAGCTGCCGTCGGCCGAGAGCCGCAGCAACCCCAGCTCGGACGGGCTGGTCCTGACCCTGACCAAGGACCGCTACGTCTACATGAACAACCAGATCGTGAACCTCTATTTCCTGGAATCGCGCCTCAAAAGCTACTTTCTCAACAGCGACAAGAAGGTCGTGTTCCTCAAGGCCGACAAAAGCCTCCCCTACGGGTATATCATCGAGGTCATGGATACCATCAAGCTCGCCGGCGTCGACACGGTGGGCATGATCGTCGAGCAGAAGTCACGGCGATGAAATTCAAGACCACGCTGCTGCTTTCGGTCGCCCTGCACGCCTCGCTGGCCGCCATCATCATCGTTCAGCCGGCCAGGAAAGGCAGCGGCGAGATGACCTATTACG
>JAQUQF010000225.1 GCA_028749105.1 Acidobacteriota bacterium
GCGACCACAAGCTGCTGACCGTGATCACCCTGGACGACTTCAAGGCCGAAAGCGATGTGCTGACCGTCGAACCGATCTCCAATTTCGTTGAAAAAGCGCGGAATTTCCTGCGCCAGATCCCCGACAGGATCGGCTTGAAGGCAGCGGCCGTGGCCGCCGACGACGTCGCCTCCATCATCTACACCTCGGGGACATCGGGGCATTCCAAGGCGGTCCTTCTCAGTCACGGGAATTTCATCGCCAACGTGCTGACCACCTCCAACTACCTGCTCGAGATCCATCCTGGCTGGACCTTTCTCTCCATCCTGCCCCTCTCCCACACCTATGAATTCACCCTGGGCTTCCTCTTCCCGCTGCTCAACGGCGCGCGCATCGTCTATGTGGGAAAAACGCCGACCCCGAGCATCCTGGAGAAGGTCTGCAAGGTGGAGAAGCCGCAGGTCATCGCAGCCGTGCCGCTGATCATGGAGAAGATCTACAAGAAAAAGGTCCTGGCCGCCTTTGAAAAGAAGTTCATTCTCAGACTTGTCGCAAAGGTCCCCGGATTGAAGCTGAAGATCTACCAGAAGATCGCCGGCAAGCTGGTGGAATTTTTCGGCGGCGAGCTGAGGACCATGGCCATCGGCGGGGCGGCGATCAACCGCGAAGCCGAACTATTCTTGAAAAAATCGGGCTTTCCCTACCTGATCGGCTATGGCCTGACCGAGACGGCGCCGCTGCTGGCCGGCGGCCCCTGGGGCGACCCGACCATCGCCGTGGGTTCGACCGGCAAGCCCATTCCGGGCGTCGAGATCAAGATTATGGATGCCGACCCGCGCACCGGCATCGGCGAGATCGTGGCCCGCGGCCCCAATGTCATGAAGGGATACTACAAGGACCCCGAAGCGACCCGCCAGGTGCTGGACGAGGACGGCTGGTTCCGCACCGGCGACCTGGGCAACTTCGACAAGTCGAACAACCTCTTCATCCGCGGCCGCTCCAAGAACATGATCCTGATGTCCAACGGCGAGAACATCTATCCCGAGACCATCGAGGACATGATCAATTCCTGCATGCACGTGGTGGAATCGCTGGTCATGGAGCATGATGGGCAGCTGGAGGCCTGGGTCTACCTGGACTATGAATTGATCGACGAGGAGACCAAGGGCAGGAACCAGCAGCAGAAGCTTGAATACATCGACGAGCTGCTGCTGCGGCTGAAGGAAACCATCAACCCGCAGTTGTCGGCTTTTTCCCAGATCACGCGCTTCATTGAGTTCAAAGAGCCGTTCCAGAAGACGGCCACCAGCAAGATCAAGCGCTATCTGTACGCACACTGAGCCGGTCCCGGCCGCGTCGCTCTCGCGGCGGCCAGGCCTTATTTCTTGATCCTGATGCTCAGCTTGCCGTCCTGAATCGCAAATGAAACGTGGGCTTCGACCAGGTTGTGGGTCAGCATCTTGGCTTTCATGCCGTCAATGATCTTTTGCCGTTCTTTTTCCGTCTTGCCGTTGGCAGGCAGCAGTTCCCGGTAGGCGTCGACCAGGCGCTCGAAGGTCTTTTCGTCGTTCAGGGTAACATAGACCTCACGCTTTTCCCTTTCCCTCCCGGCCGGCGGCGATGGCTTGGCCGCCTGATTTTTCTGGAGCAGCGATGTTCCGAACTCCATTTCGTTGAGCTTTTTCAGCCAGAGATTGTTGTAGAGGTTGAAACGATTGGCCAGGTTCTGGATGATCATGTCCATGCGCGCCGTTTTGGCTCCGCCATAGATTAGTTTCCTGACGGCCTTTTCCAGGTCTTCCCGCTTTTTTTCCGGCGGCATCTTGGTCTCGTGGTTGAAAAACAGGATGTATTCGGCCTTGAGGTCGTCGATCTTTTTCTCCAGCTGGGCGATCTGCTGATCGGTAGTCGTTGAGACCGGGTTCAGGCGTTCATCCAGCGGCATTTTTTCCCCCCTTTCCGGGAATCATGTTGAAAAACGGCTGGATCTTGCTCATTCAATAGGTTTTTGCCGCTTCTTCGCCTGTCAGAACCCGGTGGACCCCTTCGGCCAGGGCTTGCATCTCGTCCTCGCCCGGGTACACGTGCACCGCTGCGATGAACTCGACGCGCCGGCGGATCAACTCGATGAAGAAATCATTGTAAGCGATGCCGCCGGAGAAGATGATGGCATCCACCTTGCCGTTGACCACTGTGGCCAGCCCCCCAATTTCCTTGGCGATCTGGTAGGCCATGGCCTGCACCGCCTCCATGGTCTGGGCATCGCCGGCAAGGTATTTGTCCTTTATTTTCAGGAAATCCTTTGTGCCCAAATAGGAGAACAAACCGCTGTTGCCGAAGACCAGTTTTTCGAATTCCTTGTAACCGACCTTGTTTTCGATGATGTAGCGCGCCAGCTGGCGAATGGGCAGGCCGCCGCTGCGGTCCACGGAAAAAGGGCCGTCCTCGGACGGGTTGCTGGCATCGATCATGCGGCCGTTATGATGCAGGGAAACGGTAGTGCCCGTTCCCAGGTGAATGACGATGAGAGTCACCTTCCCGTAGACCAGGTTCTTTTCCCTGCAGAAGCGCTTGGCCACGGCCTTCAGGTTCAAGGCATGGGTGAGCATGACCCGCTTGAACGCGCTGTGTCCGGAATAGCGGGCCAGGGGCTCGGCCTCGTCCACCGACACCGGATCGACGATGTAGCAGTTGATCCCCAGCTTGCTGGCCAGGGAAAAACCGATCTGGCCGGCCAGGTTGGAGGCGTGCACCCCCTGCCTGGCCTCGAACAGGTCATCGACCATCCCTTGGTCGACGATGTAGGTGCCGCTGGCCACCGGCTTGAGCAGCCCGCCGCGGGCGGCAATGGCGCGGATGCCGGCTTGGGCGACCCCCTTCTTTTCCAGGAATTCGGCAATCAGGCTTTCGCGGAACTCCTTCTGGGAGTTGATGTCGCTGAAGCGTGACAGCTCCTCGTCGCTGTGCTTGATGGATTCGACGAAAAGCGGAGCCGGGCCGTCATAGACCGCCACCTTGGTGGATGTGTTGCCGGGGTTGATGACCAGGATCAGTTCTTGGGGCATGGGGTCCTCATATGCGGGTCTTGATGTATTTGCCGATGAGCAGTTCGAGCTTTTTGTAGGTCTTTTCCGGGATCATGGCCGGCGCCGTTATGATGGAATCGGCCAGGGCGCCGGCGCAATGACAGGCATCTCTTTTTTCCGGGAGTTCCCTGGCGATGAGGGGCAGCAGCTTTTTGATTTGGGACACCCCTTTTTTCAGGTTGGCGACGACCATCTGCACCGTGACCGACTCTTCGCTCTGATGCCAGCAGTCGTAGTCCGTGACGAAGGCCAGGGGCAGGAAGCACATCTCCAGCTCCCGGGCCAGCTTGGCCTCCACGGCCTGGGTCATGCCGATGAGGGAATGGCCCATGCGGCGGTTGGCCAGCGACTCGGCGCGGCTGGAGAACTGCGGCCCTTCCATGTTGCAGTAGGTGCCCCCCAAATGGGCGGCCAGCCCCGCTTCGCGGCACAGGCGATGGGCGAGCCGGGCCAGGGCCGGGCAGACTGGATCGGCCAGCGCCACGTGGGCCACGATGCCCTCCTCGAAAAAGGTCTTCTCCCTCTTGAAGGTCTGGTCGACGTACTGGTCGGGAATGACCAGCTCTCCCGGCTTCAGCTCTTCCTTCAAAGAGCCGACGGCGGTGATGGAGACCAGGTGCTCCACCTTCAGCATCTTCATGGCGTAGAGGTTGGCCCGGTAGTTCACCTCGGAGGGATTGAGGCGATGGCCATGGCCGTGACGCGAGAGGAAGGCCACCGAACGGCCGCTCAGCTTGCCCAGCATGAGCTTTTCCGACGGCGCCCCGAAAGGGGTCCGCAGCCGGACGGAATGTGCATTCTCCAGCCCTTCCAGGTCGTAGAAGCCGCTGCCGCCGATGATTCCGATTTCCGCGTATTCCATGTC
>JAQUQF010000226.1 GCA_028749105.1 Acidobacteriota bacterium
GTGCTCTTCCGATCTCAATTCGCTTTTGTACGAGAGTATTTTCCTGCAATGCGACTTTTTTTCTCTTACTTTTTACTTTTGCCTTTTGCCTTTTTACTTTGGCTTCTATTCCCTGACCAGCTCCACCCTGCGGTTCTGGGCGCGGCCCAGCTCGGTGGCGTTGTCGGCAACGGGCTTGCTCTCCCCGAACCCCTTGGGCTGCAGGCGGCCGGCGTCGATGCCCCCGGCGACCAGGTACGCCTTGACCGACTCGGCGCGCTTCTGCGAAAGCTCCTGGTTGTGGCTGTCGCTGCCGGTCGAGTCGGTGTGGCCCTCAATGGTCACTTTCCAGCCCGGTTCCTCCTTCAGCACCCCCAGCACGTCGTCGAGGACCGGCTTGGACTCGCTGCGAATAGTGGCGGAATCCAGGTCGAATAGGATGCCGTAGACGCGGGCGCGCCCTTCGCTCAGCAGCTTCTTCTTCATTTCACCGCCGAGCGAACCAGACCAATGGGGGCAGCCGCCGACCTCGCTGCTGATCTTCTTGCCCTCCCATTCGCCATCGGGAGCATTTTTCTCGCGGTTGAGATGCCACCAGTAGCCGCGGAAGCTCTTGCCGTCGGCGGCAAAAACCATGATGGCCGGCCCCCGGTCATCCGGACCGCCGGCTTCCTGCCAGGCGATCTTCATCAGCCGCCCCTCGATGGCGCCGCTCAGCAGGCCGCCGTCGAACTCGTAGCAGCCGGCCAGGGCCGTCCCCTGCTGGCGCACATGGAACTTGGAGTAGCTGGAATCATAGGTGCCGGAGATGTTCGCCACCGTGGCGGCGGAGGCAGGCTTGACGCCATAGCCGCGGAAGGAAAACAGCTCGGTCCAGGATTCGCTGCCGTAATTGGAATGAACCGTCAGGCGCACCCAGCGACCGCTGACCGCCTTTGCCGCCTGGAAGCCCTGGCGGTCGGTTTTATTCGCCAGCGCGACATGGAGGACCGTCTCAAAACCGGTCTTCATGGAGGCGGCCGAGACCTCCACGGTCACCTCCTTGGCGCCGGCCCCCTCGTCATCAACATGAACGTTGTCGAACTCGAAGCGTTCGATGACGGCTGGGGCGATCATCTCGAAGACAAAGACATTGTCCCTGATCTTGCCGGATTGGCAGGCCCAGCCCGATTCGGAGCTGTCGTCGAGCAGGTTGACCGCCGGCCAACCCCCATAAAACGCTGGCTCCACGACCGGCAGCGTCCCCTCCTGCAGCGACAGCAGGTTGACCGTTTCCTTCCGGGCCGCGTCTGCGCGCGGCGATGCGGCCGCGTCGTTGCGCGGCGATACGGCCTGCCCGAAGGCCCAAGCCGCTGCCAAACATGCGAAGAAAGCCATTATGAAAATCCGGTTGCTTTTTTTCATTGCTCCTCCTCGGGCATGGAAGTTTTTACGATACACCCCGGGAAAATGATTGTAAAGCGGGGACGCTCATGATCCCCAGCCGAAGATCCATCTCAACAGCCGCTCGATCATCGGCATGAGATTCGTCCCGTAGTTTTCTGAATTGCTCCCGGGCTCGGGGCGAGTGTGGGCGAAAACCCCGTCGATCTGCCGGATCTGCAGATTCTTCTTTTCCTGCTCGAGCTCCAGCCTGGCCATCTCCAGCTCCTTCTCCTTCTGGACCAGCTTGCCTCCAGCCTTCATCCACTCCAGGATCTGGCGCAGTTCGCCGCCGTCGAGCCACATGCCGTGTTCGCGGCACTGGTCGGCGATGACGCCGCTGCGCGGGCCGAAATTCACCCGGTTCATCAACCGGCGGCAGACCGGGCAGTCGATGTACGTGACCGGATACTCGTCGCGGCGCTTGACGCGCTGCACTTCGTTCAGGCGCTGGGGGTCGACGGCGTGGACATTGGTCACGGTTTTGTCCAGAAACGCCTCCAACTCGCCGGGATCGAAGAACAGCCCCAAACAGCGCTCGCAGCGCTCGATCAGGAATTTTTTCTCCAGCCGCACGTCGACCGTCTGCAGGGGGATTTGACAGCGGGGGCAGATGCGCTTGGACTGCGGGTCCTCGACCGTGAAACGGTGCACAACAGACAGGTCGACGTCCTGGCGGGTATGGCAGTAGTCGCATACCAACAGGGTCCCTGTCAGTACAGCGCCGCAGTTTTTGCAATTGGCCATCGTGTTTCCTACAACTCGTATCCGAGGCTCAGTTCCAACGCGATCACCGGCGCCCGCAAATAGCGGCGGTGGCGCGGACCGACTACATCATCGAAAAGATCGGTCACGTCGATGCCTTTCACGGGGCCATAGGCATACAGGTAGCCGATGAAGCGGTAGATCAGGCTGGCGCTGAAGAACATGCGCGATGAGACCGGAGCCAGGATGCCGGCGCCGGCGTTGACGCCCACCCCCCCGTAGGTGGCGTCGTGCAGCTTCCCGTTGCGGTCGGCGACGTCGTCGCGCACCTTCAGCCAGGGAAAAATGAGCCCGAAGTGGAGGAAAGGGCGCAGCGGCGAGGTGCGGAACAGGAAGGTGCGCGAATTGATCTGGACCAGGCGCGAGACGGCCGTTGTTTCCCGGCCCGAAAGATTCGCGTCGTGGCCGGAGACCAGGTAGGAAACGGCCCAGAGCCCCGAGCGGAAGCGGCGGCCGAAGCCGATGCCGAAGCCCAGGCCAGGCTTGATCTTCGGCACGTAGAAAACCTGGTCGGCGTTGCCCACCACCATGGAGCCGTTGAGGTCGACAGCGTTGAAGGAGAGGTACTGGCTCGTGGCCTCAAGGAAAAACGCCCCTTTTTCCCGGGGCTCGGGGACAACCACGGGTTCATCCTGGGCCAGGGCGCCCAGTGGCAGCAGCAACAGGAAAAGCGGGACGAATGCCCTGGTCATTGACTGCGGCACTTCACTTGCCTTGTTGCGGCTGTTCTTCTGCCGGCGGCTCGGCTGTCGCCGCCTTTATCCTGGCCTTTTCCGCGGCGATCTCGACGAAGGCCTCGACCAGACCGGGGAGGGAGGAGACTTCAAGGCCGTGGTTGATGGTGTAGACCAGCCCCTGGTCCGAGTTTTCCATGATCGAGTACAATCCCTTGCTGCGGTCGAGAACGGAAATGATCTTTTCCAGGGCAGCCCGGGGCTGGAATGCGGCCATGTTCTCGCGCATGACCTGGCCAACCAGGCGCGGCAACGCAGGGCTGGCATACATGAAGCCATTGCCGCGGCGCGGGATCCTGTACGAAATCGCCTTGAAGACTTCGGTTTCACTGAGGCGGGGCGAGTGCTTGTCAAGGATCTTTTCCACCAGGGAAGGGTGCGTTGCCGCCAGCAGCCATTCCCCCTTCTGGACGACGACCGGTTCCACCGGGAAGGGGGCCGGCAGGCTCGGGAAGACGATCCTCTTCATCCCGCCGGCCTCGCTGAACTTCGCCCGGGCCTGGGGCGGCAGTTTCCCCTTCAATGTGTCGAACAGGTAGCTGTCGTTGACGCGCAGGAGCAGGGCGATTTCAGGCTCGGGGATCGACAGCGGCTTGTCTTTTGCCGGCAGGATCACCCTCTTTTCCGGATTCAGAATGAGCAGAAAACCCAAGCGGCCGCCATAAGACTTGAGCAGGCGGTCATAATCGATGCCCAGCGCCTGCAGCCCGGCCTTCATCATGGCCATGGCCTGCTCCTGGTTCGGTCCCTGCGCGCCCTGGCTAGCGATTTTTGGCCCCAGCTGGCTCGCCCATTCGACCAGCTTGAAGAGATTGTAGTCCGAAACAGAGGCCAGCGTCGTGTCGGCAGGCAACAGCGCGATTTCGTCCAGCGGCCGGGGGGACGGGCCGAAGATATTCCACAGCAGTCCCTTGTTCCGCCCCGGGCGGTGGTGGATCACAGTCCGGACACGATGCAGGCCGGGCTTCACGGCAATCGAGCTGAAGCCGAGGCCGCTGACTTCGTCCAGG
>JAQUQF010000013.1 GCA_028749105.1 Acidobacteriota bacterium
GATCAGTTCGTCCATGCCTTTCGCCGCCTCCTCCTTCCATTTCGGCAGGCTGTCGGCCGGCGCCTCATGGATGATCAGCCCGTTCTTTTTCATGGTGTCCATCGCCTTTTTTTCCAGGTCGGCGGTTTCCAGATCGAGCTTGTCCGACTGCTTCCTCACGACATCCATCATGGCGGATTTGTAGTTTTCCGGGATCTTTTCCCAAATGCGGTCCATGATCACCATGCCGCCGACCAAAGGGGCTATCTTCAGGGTGTTCATGTGGGGAGCGAGGGGGAAAAATTGTCCCGAGCCTGCGACCAGGGGGGGCAGGTAAAAGGAGTCGACCATGCCGCTTTGCAGCGCCATCATCAGGTCCTTCATCTCGGTCGGCACGATATGGTAGCCCGACTTTTTCCAGGCCTGCTCCATTTCGGGCTCGCCGGTGGTGAAGGACAGCTTCTGCTTCTTCAGGTCCTGCGGGTAAAGGACGGGGTTCTTGGAGAAAAAATTCACCCAGCCGCTCATGGTCCAGATGATGACCTTGAATCCCTTTTCCATGATCTGTTTTTCGAATACCGGGTTGAGGCGCTGCATGACGTAGGCCATCTCCTTTTCGGAGTGGAACATGAACGGCGTGCTGAGGACGAAGGCGTCGGGATTGATCTTGGTCAGCCCGATGTTCGTCAGCACGGCACCGCCCAGCGTCCCGACCTTCATCTTGCGGATCATGTCCTCTTCGCTGCCGGCGATGCCGCCCGGGTATATCTTCAGCTTGACCTGGCCCTGGGTGATCGTCTCCCATTCGCGCGCGATCTCCTTCAGCGCGTCGTTCCAGGGCGATCGGTCGGGGGCGATGCTGCCGATCTTGATCACTTGCGCCGGCAGGATCAACCCGGCCAGCAACAGGAAAGCGGATATTCGCGCCAGTTTCATGGTTATTTCTCCTCGCTATCGGTCGTGTTTTCCCCGGCTTCCAAGAAAAAATCATCGGCGTGTTCGAGCAACCAGCGTGCTTTGCGCTGGTTCAACACGTTCACCAGGCGGTTTTCGGGGGACACCTCGGGATCGATGGCCAGCGCCTTGTTCAGAAGTTCCTTGAACTCGGCGAGATTCTGTTCCTTGACCGTCACGGAGGTGGCCAGGGAGAGATACGGTGTGGCGGACCTGCCGCCCGAAGCGGCGAGGGCCTTGATGAAATGGTCCCTGGCTTTCTTCAGGTCCCCGCCCATGTATTCGGGTAGCGATCCGTAATACAGGATGTAAAACTCGTGCAGCGCGCCGGCAGAAAAATCGGGGTCCAGCTTGTAGGCTTTCTCGATCAGGGCCGCGGCGGCCGGCAGTGTCACCCCCAGGTCCATGTCGAAGGGATCGATGGCATACGCCCCCAGCCAGCCGGCCCCTGCCCAATAGAGAAGCGGGGCGTCTTTGCGAGTGGTGCGCTGCAAGGCCCTGTCGTATTCCCTTTTCTGCAGCCCGGCGCGCAGGCCGGGATACCTGTCCTCAAGGCAAACGAGGATGATGTCGCGGCCGCGCAGGTAGAGGTTCTTGGCCCGCAGGTAGGTGAATTCCTGCTTTTTGTACTCCGCCTCGGGAAGCATGCTCGCCGGCGTCTGCAGGAAGGCGTTGGCGTACATGATATACAGGCTGCCGGTCTGCAGGCGCAGCCCCTGGTGGCGGGGATTGGCGGCCAGCAATGATTCGTACATCTTGATGGCGAAGGGCAGCGCGTCACCGACGAGTTCGGGGTCGTTGTCGCCGGTGAACACCGTGCTGGACGAGCTCCCGGTCAGGGCGTTGGCCACCTGGTTCATGGCCAGCTTTTTTATCGAGCAGGCGGAAGAAAAAAACAGGGCGGGCAGTACGATGGCGACGGCAGAGAAAATTGCTTTGTTCATTGCTTTTCTCCAGGGAATTGGGGATATTATACTACTGATTCGCCCCGGGCGTAAATATCTCATGTGAAAATCGTCGCCTGAGAAAGGGCAGATGCTGGCAGGCAGCGGTTCGTTTGACGGCAGCGGAGAAAAAAGATAGAATCCCGCATAGGACAAAAATGACAGAAGAGCAGAGGCTGAAGCGTGAGATCCTTGATCTCAAGAGCAAGAGGAATGCTGTTATCCTGGCCCACAATTACCAGGTGGAAGAGGTCCAGCTGGCGGCCGACTTTCTCGGTGATTCTCTTGAACTGAGCCGGAAGGCGGCTTCCTTGACCCAGGATGTCATCGTATTTGCCGGCGTAAAATTCATGGCCGAGACGGCCAAGATCCTGTCGCCGGCCAAACGGGTCCTGCTGCCGCGCCTCGATGCCGGTTGCCCCATGGCCGATATGATCACGGTGGACGATCTCCGCGAGCTGAAATCCCGGCACCCGCGCGCCATGGTGGTCACTTACGTGAACTCGTCGGTGGAGATCAAGGCGGAGAGCGACGTGTGCTGCACGTCGTCCAACGCCGTCCAGGTGGTGAAGAACATTCCCGCCGCGGAAATCATTTTCATCCCCGACGAGAACCTGGGCAGCTATGTACAGAAGATGGTCCCGGGCAAAAAGCTGCATCTGTTCGAGGGCTTCTGCTATGTTCACAACCGCATCAAGCGGGAGGAGATCGAGGCGATGCGGGTCCGTCATCCCCTGGCCAAGGTCATCGTCCATCCCGAGGTGCCGCCGGAAGTGGCTGAGGGGGCCGACGAGGTCCTCTCCACCAGCGGCATGCTGAACTATGTCGGGAATTCCGCGGCCCGGGAGTTCATCGTCGCCACCGAACAGGGCCTGCTGCAGAGGATGAAAAGGGAGAATCCCGGCAAGGATTTCATCCCGGCAGGGAACCCGAAGATCTGCAGCAACATGAAGCGAACCGCCCTCCAGGATGTTCACGATTCGCTCAGCCAGGACAAGTACGTGATCGAGGTTGACCCGGAAATCGCCGAGCGCGCAGGCCGGGCGTTGCGTGAAATGTTACAATATGGATAAGGAGCCGACATGGAATTGAAGGAAAAGGTTGCCGCGGTGATCGAGCAAGTGCGCCCGGCCCTGCAGGGCGACGGCGGCGACATCGAATTGGTCGACGTGCTGGCTGAGGAAAAAGCCGTGCTGGTGCGGTTGAAGGGACATTGCTTCGGCTGCCCGATGAGCATGTACACCATCAAGGGCTATGTGGAGCAGGTGATGAAGCAGGAGGTCCCCGAGATCTCCGAGGTCCGCCTGGTCAAATAA
Organism: Acidobacteriota bacterium; assembly: GCA_028749105.1. Lineage (GTDB taxonomy): Bacteria > Acidobacteriota > Aminicenantia > UBA2199 > UBA2199 > UBA2199. The sequence goes on from JAQUQF010000013.1 coordinate 3,194, forward strand.
AAAGGCGACGCGGTTTCCCAAGTGCTCTTCTTGACCACGTCGTTGCCGCCGCTGTTTTTCAAGCCGGGCCGCTTCCTGCGCTGCGCCATCCCCCTGCTGCTCCTCTCCCTTGCGGCCTGGTCCGCAGACAAGGGCATCCTGCACATCGCCTGCTATGATTTTCCCCGCACCTGCAACCCGGTGTATGTCACCGGCGAGACGGCCCAGGCCGTAGCGAACAAGGTCTTCCAATCGTTGTTCTTTTTCGATCCCCGGGGGAATATCCGCCCCGAGTTGGTTGAGTCGTTCGCCTGGCAGGAAGCAGGCTTGGAGATATCGCTCACCCTGAAAGGCGGGGCGCGCTTCTCCGACGGCTCTGCGCTCGACAGCCGCGACGTGGCGGCAACGATTGCCCTGCTGAAGGACCCCGATTTTGCCTACCCCTACCAGTCCGACCTGGATTTCATCGCAAGCGTTGAGGCCGACGCTCCCCTGCGGCTGCGCATCCGCTTGAAGCAAAAATTTGCTCCCTGGAAGAATTACCTGACGTTCAAGATCTTGAGCGCCGGCGAGATCACGGGCCTCGACGCGAAAACGTTCCGTCAGCATTCACCCTTGGGCAGCGGGCCCTACCGCGTGGCCTCCGTGGCGGCGCCATGGAAATTGGAACTCGAAAAGAACCCCTTCTGGCCCTCCGGGCTGCGCTTCACCCGCATCCGCTACTCGGTGCTGGGCGAGCCCCGGCAGGCTCCGCTGAAGCTCCTGAATTCCGAGATCGACGCGGTGGAGATCCATGGCGACGATGCCCGGTCCTACGCCAAGCTGAAAAAATGGCAGGAACGGTTCGGCCTGCTGCGCTTCAAGAAATACGGCTACACCTACCTGGTGTTCAATCTCAGGAATCCCGGCATCGACCTGAACCTGCGGCGAGCCATCTTCAACCGCCTGCAGGGGACCCGCTTCCTTGATGTTTTCCTGGCAGGGCGCGGCGACAGGGTCTTTTCACCGTTCCTGCCGCTCGGCCTCCAGAAGCCCCCCGGGCCGCTCCCCGTTGTCTCGCCGCCGGCGCGGCGCCAGCTGCGGATTGTGACCAACAGTGAATCGGCTCTGCGCACGCAGCTGGTCCTCTTCCTGTGCGAGGAAATGAAGGGGAGCGGCATTGAGCTGGAGCCCATTTTCGTCGAGTACCAGATGTTCCTGCAGTATTTGAAAAAGGGGGAATTCGATCTGGCGGTTTCCGCTTTTCTCCTCGACATGGACTGGAACATGAAGGATATCCTGTCCAGCTCGGGCTATTTCAATTATGCCGGGTATTCCGATGCGCGCATGGATGCCGCATTGGAAGAAGGCTTGCACGAGATGGATGAAGAAAAGCGCCGGAAGATCTATGGCCGCGCCCACAGCCTCTGGCTGGAAACATTGCCGCTCATTCCGTTGTTCAACCTCGATTATTACATGGGCGTCGCGCGCGGGATCAAGCCGGCCAAGAACCGTTTCGAGCTGGTCGGTTCATGCGGCGATTTCTTCTATAACATTCAAGACTGGTAGCTGCGGAATTTGATTCCGGCCAGCATCTGGATGAGCTTCAGCAGGACCAGTATGAGACACGCGTAAGGAAACAGATACCCCCAACGAGTGAATATCGTCCGCTCGGGAAGGTACTGGAAGCGGGCCAGGAAGGCATCCTCGCGGTGAAGCGGCGACCGCTTGCGGATGCGGCCGCCTGAATCGACCAGGGCCGAGATGCCGTTGGAAGTCGAGCGCAACAGCCAGCGGCGGTTCTCGATGCTGCGGAAAGCCGCCATGGCCAGGTGTTGGGAGGGGGCGGACGACCTCCCGAACCAGGAATCGTTGGAGATGGTCACGATCACTTCGGCACCCTGGGCGATCATGGCGCGGACCAGCTCCGGATAGATGACCTTGTAGCAGATGGGAGTGGCCAGCAGGTGCCCGGCCAGGCTGAGGGTATGGATTTTCTCCCCGGGGGTGAAGTCGCCGATCTCATCGGTTATTTTTTTGACGAAAAAAAGCCAACGCCGGAACAGGACGTATTCCCCGAAGGGGGTCAGATGCACCTTGTCGTATTTTTCGGTCTCGCCGCCCTTGAAAAGGATGGCCGAGTTGAAGACCTTTGCCGAACCGCCGTAATCGGTGAACCCGGCCAGCAGCGGGGCGTGCTCTCGGCTGAAGTCGTCGAACCTTTCCTTGAAATACGGGGCTTGCAGGGGATAGATTGGTACGGTGAACTCGGGCCAGACCACGAATTCGGCCCCATTTTCCCCCAATTCCCTGGAGATGCGGAACAATTTTTCCAATTCCGACTGGATGCGGACAAAGTCGAATGGCCGGTCATGGTCGGTGTTGGGCTGGATGATGCCCGCCGTGTGCCGGGGGATGATCGCGATGCGTTTCTCGTGGCCCCGCAGCAGCCAGAAGCTGCCGATATAGACTACGGCGAAAAAAGACACAAGAGCGGCCATGGTTGCCGTGTCCTTTTTCTTCAGCAGCCGGTAGAGCAGCACGTTGACGGCGATGACCAGGAACGTGATCAGATGGATGCCGCCAAGTTCGGCCAGCTGGATGAAATAGATGTTCTTGAACTGGGAGTATCCCGCGAGACACCAGGGAAAACCGCTGAATATTTTTTCCACGATCAGGTCCTTGGCGACCCAGACGGCCGGGATCCATAGGGCGGCTGCGAATCCCGGGCCGCTGCCGCGGACCTTGGCGATCAGCACGCCCACCAACCCGGTTATGATGGAAAAGAACGCGGCCAGACAGGCCAGGCCGATGATGCCCAGGAGCCATGTCGTGCCGCCGTAACGGACCATGACCCTGGGAATCCAGTATAGAATGATCAGGTAGGAGGCCATGGAAAAGGAGAAGAAATATCGGAAAGCCGTCCCCGGTTTTTTGTCTTCGATCGCCAGCAGCAGTGGGACCAGGAAGACGAATGCCAGAATTCCCAGCTGGAACTTGGGAAAGGACAGGCCGTAGGCGATGGCCGCTGCCGGCCAGAGGAGAAAACGGAAGCGGGTCAGCGCGCCTGCTTGATTTGGAATTTCGCCTTCTCCTGGCTCTCCAGTTTTGCCATCTCCTTCTGGGCGGCGGCCAGTGAAGAGAAGTTTCCCACCTGGACGGTATGCAGCTTTTTCTGGTTGTCGGTGATGATCGCGGTCGGATAGCCGAGGCCGGTGAACTTGCGGCTGCATTTCTGGGCGTTGGCGAAATCGGCGAAGGCGCCCACCTGGATGGTATAGCCCGAACTGAGGGGTTTCTTCGTTTCGGCCGGCGGCGGCTCCTTGGTCTCTTCCGCTGGGACCTTCGGAGTCGTCTGCTCTTTGTGCAGCTTCATCTCTTCGGGGATGGAGCTCTGTTCAGGGGACTTGCCCTCGGCCGCAAGGACGGGCTGTTCATCGACGACGCTCAACTCCTCAGCGCCGGCCGGCTCCTCCTGGTTCTGCTGGTTGGCTATGGCCGTGCGCGGGTCGGCACGGCGCTGCCCCGCCTGGTACCCCATGTAGAAAAGGAAGATGCCGATGGCGATGACGGCGACCAGGAAGACAACGATGTGCAGGAAGGTAATCTTGAATTCAAAATATGTTTTTTCCATTTACTTTTTTTCGAACAGGCCTTTCATCAGGTCGATGGGCATGGGGAATACAACCGTGGTGGAATTTTCAGTCCCGATCTCGACCAGGGTCTGCAGGTAGCGCAGCTGAATGGACGAGGGGTTCTGCGACAGGGTGTTGGCCGCTTCCAGCAGCTTGGCCGATGCCTGCTGTTCGCCTTCGGCGTGGATGACCTTGGCTCGCCGCTCTCTCTCGGCCTCGGCCTGCTTGGCCATGGCCCGCTGCATCTCCTGGGGCAGGTCGACGTGCTTGATCTCCACCATGGAGACCTTGATGCCCCAGGGATCGGTATGCTCGTCGATGATCGTTTGCAGGCGCGCGTTCAGCTTGTCCCTTTCAGAAAGCAGCTCATCCAGGTCGGCCTGGCCCAGCACCGAGCGCAGCGTGGTCTGCGACAGCTGCGATGTGGCGTACAGGTAGTCCTGGACCTCGATGACCGCTTTCTTGGGCTCGAGCACGCGGAAGTAGACCACGGCATTCACCTTTACCGAGACATTGTCGCGGGTGATGATGTCCTGGGGCGGCACATCCAGGACGATGGTGCGCAGGCCGATGCGGATCAGCTTGTCGATGGGCGAAAGGACCAGGATCAGGCCGGGCCCCTTCGGCTGGTCGAGGACGCGGCCCAGGCGGAACACGACCCCGCGCTCGTATTCCTTCAGCACCTTGATCCAGTTTAAAATAAAAAATATGGCGACAATGGCCACGATGAGCAACGGGTTTACCACGAGCTTTTCCATTCTACCCTCCTATTTTTTTTACTTTCAATACCAAATTGTCGATGGCCTCGATGCGCACTCGGGTCCCCGACGGGACCGGCTCGTCGGCCACGGCGTTCCACCATTCGCCGTGGACAAAGACCTTGCCCTGGCGGCTGTCGATGTCGGTCCTGGCCGTTCCGGTCTCGCCGATGATGCCTTCGGCGCCGGTCTCTTTCCTTCTCTTCATGGCCTGGAACACCTTCCAGGTCAGGAACATGAAAATGCAGGCGAAGCAGAAGGCGAACGTGATGATCATGGGCATGGCCGGCCTCATTTCCGGGATGGGTGAATTGATCAGCATGATCGATCCCAGGACGAACGAAATGATCCCCCCGACGCCGAGGACGCCGAATCCCTGCACCTTGATCTCGGCGATGAAGAATCCGATGGACAGCAGGATGAGGAACAATCCGACATAGTTGATCGGCAGCACCTGGAAAGCGAGGAAAGCCAGCAGCAGCGAGATCCCCCCCAGGATGCCGGGGATCACCACGCCCGGGTGGGTGAACTCGAGGTAGAGGCCGATCAGCCCGAAGATCAGCAGAAAGTAGGCCAGGCTGGGGTTGGTGATCGTGCGCAGGAATTTCTGTCTTTCGCTCATCGCCAGCGGGATGATCGTTTCGCCGTGCAAATCAAGGGTGATCTCCTTGCCACCGGCCAGGGAGACGCTTTTTCCCTGCAGGCGTGTGATCAGGTCCTTGACGTCGCCGGCGACCAAATCGATCATCCCCCCTTTCAGGCATTCCTCGCTCGTGTAGGACCGGCTTTCGCTCACGGCTTTGCCGGCCATCTCCATGTCGCGGCCGTGGTTCTTGGCCAGGGCCTTAACATAGGAGACGGCGTCGTTGGTCACCTTCTCCTTCATCGTCTTCTCGATGTCGCTGCCGGTGACCGAGACCGGGTGGGCGGCGCCGGTGTTGGTTCCCGGGGCCATGGCGGCGATATCGGCCGCCAGCAGGATGAAGAACCCGGCCGAGGCGGCGCGTGCCCCCTTGGGCGAAACGTATGCGGCGACAGGGACCCCCACGTTCAGCATGGCCTTGATGATCGAGCGCATCGACGTGTCGAAGCCGCCTGGCGTGTCCATTTCGATGATGACCAGGCGGGCGTTGCCCCTTTGGCGGATATCGCGCAGGGAATTGACGGCGTACTCCTCCAGGATCGGATCGATCGGGCCATCAAAGCGCAGGGTGTATATCTCGGCGCCCAGCCAGAAGGGAAACGCGATCAGGAAGAGAGCCAGGGCCTTTTTCATTGGTTCGATTATAGAGAAAAGGGAAGCGAAAATCAAATCGCGGCGGTGGCGGCCCGGGTCAGATATGGATCGAGAAACCCGCGATCTCCCCCAGGGCCTCCCAGACGTTCTCGCTCAGCGTGGGGTGGATGAAAATAAGTTCCTTGAACTCGTCGGCCTTCAAGCCGCGGCTGACGGCGTAGGTCAGCAGCGGCAGGAGCTCGCCGGCTTCGGCGCCGACGATGTGGGCGCCGAGGATGGTGTTGTTCTCGGCGGCGATCACCTTGACCAGCCCCGTCTTCTCGTCGATGGCATTGGCCCGCGAACCGGCGGCATAGGGGAAGCGGCCGATCTTGATCCGGCGGCCCTCCTTCAGCGCCTGGTCCTCGCTGGTCCCCACCGTGGCCACCTCGGGGAATGTGAAAATGGCCGCCGGCTGGGGGTGGTGGGCGACAGGCCGGCCGGAAGTAATGAAATCGACGATGGCCATGGCCTGGTGCGACGCCTTGTGGGCCAGAAGCGGCGGCCCGACCACGTCGCCGCAGGCGAAGATCGCGGGGATGGCGGTCTCGAGGTTCGGCGAGACCGGGATGAAGCCCTTGGCATCAAGATGAATGGGCAGGCCGGCAGCGAACAAACCCGCCGTATTGGGGATGCGGCCGACGGCCAAAAGGACCTTGCTGAACTCTTCGCGCCACTCCTTCTCCCCTTTCTTGAACGTAAACCCGGCCTTTTCAGCGATGACGGGATCGCTGATGGCAGTTGCGGTGTGGATGGTGATGTTCTGCTTGATCAATTCGTTCTTCAGGATGCCGGCGATCTCGTGGTCGGTGCCCGGGACCACGGTCTCCTGGATCTCAACCACCGTGACCTTGCTGCCCAGGTAGCTGTAGATCAGGGCCCATTCCAGGCCGACGGCGCCGGCGCCGATGACCAGCAGGGTGTCGGGGATGCTTTCCAGGCGGAGCAGCTGGTCGGAACTGATGATGCGTTGCCCGTCCCATTTCAAAAAGGGCAGCTCGGCCGGCCTGGAGCCGGTGGCGACCACGATGTGCCCGGCGGACAACTCTTTTTGCCCGTCGACGCGGACGGAGTTCGCCCCGATCACCTGGGCCGTGCCCTTGACCAGCTGCACCTTGTGCTGGCTGAAGAGGAGCTCGATGCCGCGCGTCAGCTTGGAGACGATGCGCTCCTTGCGGCGGTTGATCTCGTCGGTAGAGACTTGGAATTTCTCGACGCGCACGCCGATCTTGGCGAAATCGTTGATCTGCTTGATCGCCTTGACCGAGTGCAGGATGGCCTTGGTCGGGATGCAACCGCGCTGCAGGCAGGTGCCGCCCAGCCGGTCCGCCTCCACCACCGCGGTCTTCAATCCTTTCTTGGCCGCGGCGATCGCTCCTTCATATCCGGCCGGCCCGCCGCCGATGAACAAGAGGTCGTAGTCCATTGGATTCTCCTCGTGCGTGACGCGCCCGATTATTTTTTCATTTCCCGCAGCGCTTCGTCCAGCCTGGCGATGAAGAAATCATTCTCTTCTTCCAGGCCGATGCTGACCCGCATGGCGTCCGGGATGCCGAAGCCGCCCATGGGCCGGATGATCACCCCCTGCTGCAGCAGCCGCTGGTTGAGCCCGGCGACATCGACCCCGGGGAAGAAGAGGAGGAAATTGGCCTGGGAAGGAATGACGCGCAGGCCGAGTCCCTGCAGCTGCGAGAACAGCCTGGCCTTGTTCCGGCGGTTCAGGCGCACCGACTCGTTCCGGAAGTCATCGTTTTCCAACGACGCCAACGCGGCGCGCTGGCCGACGCGGGTGACGTTGAACGGCGGCTTGACGCGGTTGAGCACGGCGATGATCTCGGGCTTGGCCATGGCGTAGCCGACGCGCAGGCCAGCCAGGCCGTAGACCTTGGAAAAGGTGCGCAGGACGATCACGTTCCTCTTTTGCCCGATCTCCTCCAGGCCGGAGACGTAGTCGCCGGGGTCATCGACGTATTCCTGGTAGGCATTGTCCAGGACGATGATGCGGTCCTTGTGGACGTGGCTGATGAAGTCCCGGATGGCCGCGGCGGCAAGGATCGTCCCGGTCGGGTTGTTGGGGTTGGTGATGAAGATGATTTTGGCGGCGGCGCCGATGCGTCCGGCGATCGCCTCCAGGTCGAAGCGCAGCTCGCGGTCCATCGGCGCCTCGACGAAGGCGTCAGCCCCAGCGATCTCCGTGGTGGCGCTGCGGTAGAGGGAGAAGGTTTTTTCCGAGGTCAGGACCTTTTGGCCCGGTTTGAGGAAAGCGCGGATCAGCATCTGGATGATCTCGACCGAGCCGGCGCCGGCGATGACGTTTTCCATCCCCACGCCATTGTATTCGGCGATGCGCCGGCGCAGGTGATAGTTGTCGGAGTCGGGATAATACTGGAGCTGGGTGAGCTCATCGCGGATGGCCTGCCGGACGTTCTCCGGGATCGGCCGCATATTTTCGTTGGAGGCCAGTTTGATGACCCGCTCGAGCCCGAACTCCCGCTGGATATCCTCGACCGGCTTCCCCGGTTTATATGGGGTGATCTGCAGCACATGGGGATTGACCAATGATTCCATCGGCTCCTCCTATTTTTTAAATAGCGAAGGCTGTTCCTTTTCCTCGAAAAGCTCGGTCAATTCTTCCAGCGAGGGCAGTTCGGACAGATCGTTCAGGCCGAAATAGACCAGGAATTCCGGGGTCGTGGCATAGAGGGCGGGGAGCCCGGGAACCTGCTTGCGGCCCGTGATCTTGATCAGTTTTTTCTGCAGCAGGTTCTTTACCGGGCCCGAGGAGTTGACGCCGCGCATGAGCGAGATCTCGGTCAGCGTGGCCGGCTGGCGATAGGCGATGATCGACAGCGTCTCCAGCGAGGCGATGGTCAGCTTGGTGGACTGCTTGACGGTGAAGAATTGCTTCAATTCATCGTGCAGGTCCGGCTTGGTCACCAGCTGCAGTCCGCCGCCGCTCCGCTTCAGTATCAGTCCGCGTTCGGGGCGGTCCAGCAGGTGCTCCTTCTCCATCGCGGCCAGGACCATTTCGAATTCCTCGATGTCGCCGATCCCCAGGAACTCCATGATCCGTCCTGGCTCCACCGGGTCCTTGGAAACGAAGAGGAGGGCTTCGATCAATGCGATCTGGCGGGCCAGTGTTTCTGGGTTCATGTTCTCAATTTTCCAGCTTGCCGGGCTCGTTGCGGTAGACGGATATCGTGCCGAACAGCTGCTCCTGGACGGCGATGAGCATGTGGCGCTTGATCATTTCCAGCAGGGTGAAGAAGCTGACGACGATCTCTTCGATGGAATCGACCTTGGAAACGTACTCGCTGAAGTCGAGGTAGCCGCTGCACTCCAGAAGGGAGAGAATCTCCTCCTGCTTCCTGGCGATGGAATAGTTCTTGGAGGGGATCTCCAGGAACTGTTCGTACTCCTTTTTCTTGACGATGTCGAAAAAAATCTCGGCCAGCTGAAAGGCCGACACTTCCTTCAGCTCGTATTCGCGGTTGGCGAAGCTTTCGTTCATCTCCAGGCGCCGCCAGAGCAGGAGTTCCGTGTACTCCATCTCGCGCAGCATCCTGGAGATCTTCTGGATCTTTTCGTACTCGATCAGGGTGTGGAGCAATTGTTTCTCGGGCGATTCCTCATCCGGGTTTTCGGGCCGGGGCAGCAGGGAGCGCGACTTGATGTAGATCAGGGTGGCGGCGGTCATCAGAAATTCGCTCTCGCGCGAGGGATTGATCCCCCCCTTGCCCTCCAGATAGGAGAGGTACTCGTTGGTGATCTGCGACAGGCGGACCTCAACGATGTTCATTTTGTTCTTGCGGATCAGGTGCAGCAGCAGGTCGAGCGGGCCCTCGAAGTATTCGGTCTGGACCTGGTAGCCAGTAAACTCGGTTTCCATCAGACGTTCATCAACCGGCGCGCCTCGGCGACGGTATTTGCTGCCCGCTCGGCGGCGCGGCGGTTTCCGGCAGCGAGGATGTCGGCGACGGGCATTTTTTCGTAGCGGCTGCGCCGCTGGCGGAAGGGCTCCAGGAACTCGTTCACGTTGCGGATGAGGATCTTCTTGCAGTCGATGCAGCCGATGCCTGCCATGCGGCATTCGGCGTCGACCATGGCGATCTCCTCTGCCTTGGAATAGGCCTTGTGCAGGGCGAACGCCGGGCAGTCTGCGGGCACGCCGGGGTCGGAACGGCGCTTGCGGCGCACGTCGGTGAGCATAGGCCGGATCTTCTCCTCCACCACCGCCGCCGTGTCGCTGAGGTAGATGGCGTTGCCGTAGCTCTTGCTCATCTTGCGGCCGTCCACGCCGGGAAGCTTGGGGATGGGAGTCAGGAAGGGCTGCGGCTCGGGGAAACAGTCGCCGTACAGGCCGTTGAAGCGGCGCACGATCTCGCGGGCCAGCTCGAGGTGGAAGACCTGGTCCTCGCCCACCGGCACGGTGTCGGCCTTCATGATGATGATGTCCACCGTCTGCAGCAGGGGATAGCCGAGAAAACCGTAGGTGTTGATGTCGCGGTCGGCCAGCTGCGCCTGCTGCTCCTTGAAGGTGGGAACGCGCTCCAGCCAGCCGAGCGGCGTCATCATGCCCAGCAGCAGCGTCAGCTCGGCAATCTCCTTGACGGCCGACTGCAGATACACGACGCTTTTTTCGGGGTCGATGCCGACCGATAGAATGTCCAGCAGCACCTGGCGGATATTGTTCTGGATATTTTTGACGTCCTGGTACTCGGTCGTCAGGGCGTGCCAGTCGACGATGGAGTAGTAGCACTCGCCCATGTCCTGCAGCTTCACCCAGCTCTTCAGCGCTCCTTCCCAGTGGCCCAGATGGGCGGCGCCGGTGCCGGTCGGCCGGATGCCGCTCATGATCACCCGGGGAATCATCCCGCCACCCCGGCTTTCATAATGACAAAGATCAGATTCGGGAATACCTTGAACAGCCCGGTGAAAAGCAGGTCGGCGATCTTGTCAAAGATCCGGGTATACATAATAAAAATCAGGATGAAAAAACCGTAAGGCTTGATCTTTTCATACCAGGCCAGCGCGTCACCCCGCAGCAGCCCTTCGAGGATGCCGCTGCCGTCAAGCGGCGGGACGGGAATCAGGTTGAATACGGCGAGGAAGATATTGATGATCAGCAGGTAGGTGGCGATCTTGATCAGCAGCAGCATGGTGGGATTGGTGGCGGCCATGAGCGGCTGGAGAAAGGCCAGCAGCAGAAAGATGAGCGCCAGGGCGACCAGGATGTTGGAGACCGGCCCGGCGGCGGCGACGAGCATGCCGTCGCGGCGGCGGTTGCGGAAGTTGTAGGGATTGACCATGACCGGCTTGGCCCAGCCGAAGACCGGGGCTCCCATGACCGCCAGCAGGATGGGAAAAATGATCGTTCCGAAGATGTCGATGTGGGCGATGGGATTCAGCGAGACCCTGCCCTGGAGACGGGCCGTGGGATCGCCGCACTTGTCGGCGACCCAGGCGTGCGCCGACTCGTGCACCGAGATGGCGAACAGCACGGCGGCGAACTGGATGATGATGCGAAATGCGTCGTTCATTACCCAGCAAAATATCACAAAGAAGGGCTTCGGTCAATAAGAATCGGCCCTTTGGCCCCTCAGCGGGAACCGATGGCCGGCTTCGGGTTCCCAAGACGGTGCGGCCGACCTGTCGCGGTGCGTCGAATTGACTTGCATGAAAAAAATTGATTATCATGTGCCCGCAAGAGGCAAACAATGGATCTTTTCAAGCTCAAGGAGAAACGAACAACGGTCGGCCGGGAGCTGGCGGCCGGCGCGGTCACGTTCATGGCCATGGCCTACA
>JAQUQF010000227.1 GCA_028749105.1 Acidobacteriota bacterium
GCCAGCAGGATCTTGAACGCCTCCTTCACCCGCTCCGCCGACGTGGCGCCGCCGACGTCGAGGAAGTTCGCCGGCTCGCCGCCGTAGAACTTGATGATGTCCATGGTGGCCATGGCCAGGCCGGCGCCGTTGACCATGCAGCCGATGTTCCCGTCGAGGCGGATGTAGTTCAGATCGTACTTCGACGCCTCCACCTCCAGGGGCTCCTCCTCGTGGACGTCGCGCCAGGCCTTGATCTCGGGGTGGCGGTATAGGGCGCTGTCATCGAAGTTGACCTTGGCGTCCAGGGCGAGCACCTCATCCGCTCCGGTCACGACCAGGGGATTGATCTCCACCAGGGAGGCGTCGGTCTCCAGGAACAGCCGGTACAGGCTAGACAGCAGGCGGGCGAAATTCAACTGCTGGGCCTTGCCGAGGCCCAGCTTGAAGGCCAGGTTGCGAATATGGCTGGGAAAGAGCCCGGAGGCGGGATGGACGTGCGTCTTGAAGATGGCCTCGGGATGGTCACAGGCCACAGCCTCGATCTCCATCCCGCCCTGGCTGGAAGCGATGATGACCGGCATTTCCCGTTCGCGGTCGACCACGATGGCCAGGTACAGCTCGCGAGTGATCTCCAACCCCTGCTCGACCAGCACTTTGCGGACACGCCGGCCCTCGGGGCCGGTCTGGTGGCTGACCAGGATCATGCCCAGGATGGCGCCGATGTGCCGCTCCGCTTCGGCGCGGTCGCGCGCAAGCTTGACCCCGCCCGCCTTGCCTCGGCCGCCGGCATGCACCTGCGCCTTGACTACGCAGGGGTAGCCCAGCTTTTCGGCGGCGGCCAGGGCAGCGTCGGCCGTCTCGGCTATCTCGCCCAGGGGCACGGGGACAGAGAAGCTCCGGAAGAGCTCCTTGGCCTGGTATTCGTGGATCTTCATGGAGCGCCCCTATTTCCTCTCGTAGCGCCTGCGGCCCTCCTCATAAATGTCGCCGCCGTACATGTCGTTGATCACCTGGGCGGGAAAATCCCTCACTTCCAGTTTCTGGATGGCTTCCGGCCCCAGCTCCGGGTAGGCGACCACGTCGGCTTTCTTGATGCTTTTGGAGACCAGGGCGGCGGCACCGCCGGTCACGGCCAAATAAACCGCCTTGAATTTCTTCAGCGCCTCTTTGACCTCGGCGTTGCGCGAGCCCTTGCCGATCGAGGCCTTCAGGCCCAGTTCATGCATCTTGGGTGCGTACGCGTCCATGCGGTAGCTGGTGGTAGGGCCGGCCGAGCCGATGGGGTTGCCGGGCCTGGCCGGCGTGGGGCCGACGTAGAATATGATCTGGCCCCGCGGGTCGAAGGGCAGCTCCGCTCCGGCGGCGATCAGGTCGGCCAGCTTCTTGTGGGCAGCGTCCCGGCCGGTGTAGATCGTGCCGTTGATGAGGACGTTGTCCCCGGCATGCAACTGGGCGATGGTCTCATCCGTCAATGGGGTGGAAATTCTTTTCACTTCGCTCACGGGGTCCTCCTACAGTGATTTTTGAAAAACCTTGTAATTGCCGAACTCATCGCTGACCTTGATGAACAGCACCCGGAAATTTTTCGGGTTGGCAGGCTGGAAGCTGAACTTCTCGATCCGGGAGTCGCCGACCATGTCCTCGGGCAGGATGGGGAACCACTCTTTGGCATCGAAGGAATATTGCGCCAGCGCGACGGCCGAGGCCTCGTCGCTGGCCATGAAGACGATGCGGCCGCCGGCGGCGCTGAACTCGCTCAGGGCCGGCGCCGTGGAATCGATGATGAAGGGCGGCGAAACGCGGGCGGCGGTCCGGGCCAGCGTCGGAGCGTTGTCCAAGCTGTCGTCGGCCTGGACCTTCAGCCGGTACTTGCCGTCGGCGAACAGCTCGCAGTCGAGGTAGAGCCATTTTTCCTTGACGTTGCCGCCCAGCAGCGTCCACTCGCTGCCGGGAATTTTCTGCAGGTAGACGTTGTAGTTCAGGCGGTCCTGGTTGGGGTCGGCGGCCTCCCACAGGACATGCAGGTACTTGGCCGGCGGCTTGCTGTCGGCGACCGGCTTCCTTTCGTCGGGCTTCTGCACCAGGACCGGGCCGACCTCGGGTTTCAGGTTGTCGGTGAGGTAATAGATGCGGTAGCCGGACAACGCGGGGGTCTCGGCCGGGTTGGCCGAGTTGAGCACGGCCTTGGCCTGCAGAAACCGATAGCCGCCGGCGTTGATGTTCGAATTCTCGGGGTCGGTGAATGGGGCCGACCAGGCCGTCCAGGAACGATCGGGGTTGTCGGAATTCCCCATGCGCACAGCGAAGGAGACCGATGTCTGCGGAGTTGTCTCAGCATTCCAATTGAGGCGCCCGAAGCGGGATTGGATGCGGGCGTCGAACACTTCGGAAAAGTAGGTCCCGCTGGCGCTGCGGCCTTCCTCCACCTGGGTGATGCCGGCCGTGTTGTCGGTCACCAGGAAATAGCCTTTGCCCGGCATGCCGCCGCCGGCGATGCGGAACACCTGGGCCGAGTCGCTCACGCAAACCTGGGTGTAGCTCCCGTCGGCGCTGACGCGGTACACGCGTCCGGCATGGCCGGTGCCGAGGATGACCGCCTTGGAGCCGGGATCGAAATAGACGGCATAGATCAGCTCCTCGGTCGAGGACCAGACGGTCTCGACCGCGCCTCCGGGCTGCAGGCGGTACAGGATGCTCTTCTCGCGGATGGCTTCCTTTTCGGCCACGCCGCCCTTGTCGAACGCCACGCCGATATCGATCTCCTTGGTGGACTGCTGGGCCAGCACGCCCCTGACCGCAGCGAAATAAACGTTGCCGTCGCCGTCGCTGACGATGCCCTTGATCTCGTCCAGGGGCGAGTCGTACAGCACCCGCACCTTGCGGTTCTTGATCTCATACAGGATGCCGCGGTCGCCGCTGCCGGCCAGGATGGCGTCGTCGGGAGTGACATTCAGGCTGATGATGTGCGCATCCTCGGCTGGGAGCAGGTTCTCCGCGCTGCCGCCCTTGCTGATGCTGTAAACGGCGCCGGGATTGCCCAGGGCGCAGATGATGTTGCCCTGCCTGTCCTCGGCCAGGTCCCAGATGAACTTCTCATCGGGATCGAACAGCTCGCTGGCTTTGTTGTCCTTGGCGATGCGGTAGACGCGGCCGTTGGGGGAGGTGGCCGCGACCACGTCGCCGTTGCCGGCCACCAGTAGGGCGTAGACATCGAGCTGTTCCCCCTTGAAAATGCGTTCGCTCTTGCCAGCGGCGGTGACGCGGTAGACCGAGGCGTTGTGTCCGGTCCCTAGGAAGAGGTCGCCGTTGGCGGCAGCGGCGGCGGAAAGGTAGAACTCCTCTTCGGGTCCGGAAATGCTCTTCAGCCTGGGCCCGAGGCTCAACCGGCCCTCGCCGTCTATGCTGACATTGACGAAGTTGCCGGTTTGGAACTCGGCCAGGGTCGTCTTCTCGATCTGCTTCACCTTGACCGCGCCGAGGGCCGGGGCCAGGGCCAGGAGCGCCAGGCAGGCCAGCGTTTTGCTATTCATTTTTCCTCTCTTTGATGCGGAGCTTGAAAACTTTCTTGCCGCTTACCACAGCCGGCACCTCGTACTGGTATTCGGCGACGGTGGAGAGCGTCATGCTGGCCTGGTCTTTGGCCAGGGAGTTGTAGAGCAGGACGCTGCCCACGCTCGCCGGCAGACAGGAGAACTCGAAGCCGCGGATGAAGACGCCCTGGGCGGGGACGAACAGCTTCAGGTAGAGGCGGTTGTTGCGGCGGATGTTGTTGATGGCGCGGATGAGGGCTCCGAGATCGGCGGGGAAATAGGTCGTCTTGACGGCCTTGGCATCGAACTCGGTGATCTCGGCGGCGTCGGCCACCAGCAGGTAGAAAACTGAGCCCGGTTTCAGGTTGGGCGCCTGGATCTGGATCTTCTC
>JAQUQF010000228.1 GCA_028749105.1 Acidobacteriota bacterium
CCTGAAATGGAAAGACCTGGTGACGAGAAAAACCGCCGTGCCCACGCCGTGGGAGAAATCGGCCTACGAGGCGATGGAGCGGGTCTACCAGAAAAAGCGCCAGGAAACGAACGAAAAGATCGCCACCCTGAAGCGCGCCGGCGCCCCCAAGGCGGAGATCGATGCGCTGCAGGCACAGAGCGAGGAGATGTCGCGGCTGAACGGGCTGGAGGTCAATGCCTTCTTCAAAAAGAGCCGCTTCCAGGGGAAGGTCGGCGCCTTCGAGGGGGCGGGCTACGCCGCCAAGGGGCTGTTCCGCCCCATGCTCGACTGCATCATGTTCAGCCGCGGCCTGCGTCCCTTCTGCCGCGTCTGTGAAGCGGCCGTCGCGCGCACCATCCGCTACTACAGCGAATAGGCGGCCGAATTATCCCCCGGGCGGGACAACCCCCGCCCGGGATCGCCGGATACGGATTACTGCCGCAGCGGCAGGATCTTCTTGAAGAGGTCCTTGTCCTCGGCGATCTTTTTCTCGTTGCCGACGACGCAGAGGGCTTCCTGGGCCATCACCTTCTCCACCAGCGGTGCGAACCCCCTCAGGTCGTCGAGCGTCGTGGCGAGGATCTCGTCGCGCTCCTTCTGCAGCATGGCCAGCGTCACTCCGGCCAGGTGGCGGGTTACGGCGATACGCCCCTTCTGGCTGGGATTGAGGGGCCGGTCCCAATCGGAGATGGTGCCGATGATCAGCCGGCGCAGGTCACGTTCCTCGAGCTGCAGCTCCTTCAGGAAACGGGTTGCGCCCAGGTAGTTTTCGACTGTCTTCCTCAAGTTGGGATCGCGGTAGGAGGCGAAGGCAATAAAGCCCGTGTTGGTAATCGTGGAGAAGCCGCCATAGGCCCCGCCCTGGACGCGGATGGTGTTCTGCAGATAGACGGTGGAGAGTAGTTGTTCCAGCACGTTCATCTTGCCGCTGTACTGGAAGCCCAGTTTCTTGTAGTCGGCTCCCTTCAGCACGTACTGCACCTTGGATGCATCCTGGAACCCTTCGTTCAAGGGCTCCTTGGCGAAGCGATACGTGGCCGGCTTGAACTCATTCTGCGGCAGGCTGGCCAGCATGGCGGGCAGCTCCCTCTTGACCGCATCCAGTTGCTCTGGCTGGCAGGTGACGCCAACCTGAAGACCGTTGCGGTTCACGATCTTTTCCTGCACGGCCTTGAGCTTGGCGGCAACGGCCTTGAGGTCTGGCTCGTTGGCCAAAGTGCTCAGGAACTGGTAATAGGAAAAACCGGCGATCAGATCCTGGTAGGACCAGAGGTTCGTCAGGTAGGAGCCGAGGCGCAGGCGGGCGATCTGCAGCCCCATGTAGGCCAGGCGCTGCTCGAACTGCGCCTTGGTGCGCAGCACCATCTCCTTGAGCCGCGCCTCGTCGTCCCACTTGGAGAGGAGCAGCTGCTGCTTCATCAGCTCGGTCATGCGCCCCACCTTTTCGGGCATGGCTTTGCCCTGCATTTCGAAAACGGCCTTCATGCGCTCGTCATCCCGGTCCACGGCCAGCGTCCACAGGCTGGTGAAAATACCGCCGGTGTGCAGGTTGACCTCGTTCTCCAGGTCGCCGTAGGAGTACGCGTCGGTCGCCATCATCCCCGCCAGGTCGCTGTAGAGCTGGGCATAGGGGATCAGCTCCTGCTCCACGGCACCGGCGTCGAAGTAGAGGTTCAGGTAGACGATGCCCTTGGTGAAAACGTCGGAATAGAGGAGCGGCACCCCGGCCAGATCCTCCTTCTTCAGGGGCAGGTCGGTTTCCTTCTTGTCGATGTCGGCGATCTCCAGCAGCGGGATCGTCTTCAGCGCCTCGGGGTCGTCCTGTCGCTGCTGGTAGGCGACGAGCTCCTGGGTCTGCTTCACGATCGTTGCGATCTCGTCTGGGGTCATCTTGGCCTTGATCGCGGCCAGCTTGCCCTCGAGCTCGGTCGCCAGCTCTTTCTCCAGCCCCGGCTTGGGCTCCAGCACCACCGTGCAGGCGTGGACGTTGTTCAGCAGGGCTTTTTCAATGAGCGTCTCGAAGTATTTCTTGTCGAGCCGCGAGCGGATGGCGGCCAGCTCCTTGTTGTACGAGAGGCTGGTGAAGGGGGAGTCGGTGAAGATCCAGCTGCGGGCGGCCATCATGGCGCCCATGATGCCGGTGAAGGAGCCGCGCCCTTCCCTCATGGCGAATTCATAGCGGTTGATGATCCCTTCCAGTGTCTTGCGGTCGAAGCCCTGGGCGACGACTGTCTTCAGGGTGTCGGCGTAAACCTGCTCGAAGCGCTCCAGGTCTTTGCCCTCGGCGTTGGCCACCGTGACCTGGAAGACGGGTTGCTGGACGGTGTCGGCGTAGGCCGAGACGTCCTGGCCGATTCCCGCTTTCTGCAGCGCCAGGCGCAGCGGCGCCGCCTGGTGGGTGACCAGCGCCTCAGCCAGGATATCCAGGGCGATGGCGAGCTCCTGGTCGCTGTTGAGGCCATAGACGCTGGCACGGGCGATGTAGGTCTTCCCTGCCAAGGCCGCCCCCTCGGGAACACCGTACTGGCCGCGCACCGTCATGGGCGCGGCTGGCGCCTTTTGCAGCGGAATCTGGCTGTCGACCGCGATCCTGTCGTAGCCGGAGAGGTACTGGCCATCGATAAAGGCCAACTCCCTCTCCATGTCGCCGTTGCCATAGAGGTAGATATAGCTGTTGGCGGGATGATAATATTTTTGGTGAAAGGCCTTGAACTGATCATAGGTCAGTTGCGGAATGACGTCGGGATGGCCGCCCGAGGACCTGCCATAGGGATTGTCGGGAAAAAGGGCGCGGCTCATCAGCAAATCGAGCTGGCGCTCGGGAGCCGAGTAGGCCCCTTTCATCTCGTTGTAGACGACCCCCTTGTACGACAGCGGCCCTTCCGGGGATTCCATCTCAAAGTGCCACCCTTCCTGCTGCAGGATGCGCGGGTCCTTGTAGATCAGGGGCTTGAAGGCGGCGTCAAGATAGACGTGCATCAGGTTGGCGAAGTCCTTGTCGTTGCGGCTGGCCACCGGGTAGATGGTGTAGTCGCTGCTGGTCATGGCGTTTAGGAAGGTGTTCAGCGATCCCTGCGATAGGACGTCGAAGGGGCTCTTGACGGGAAAACTTTCCGAGCCGTTCAGCACCGAGTGCTCCATGATGTGCGGGATGCCGGTGTCGTTCGGCGGCGGCGTCTTGAAGGCGACGCTGAAGACCTTGTTGTCGTCCTTGGCGACGACCTTCAGCAGGCGGGCCCCGCTTTTCCTGTGCCTGAACAGATAGCATTCCCCGTCCAATTCCTTGACGAACTGCTTCTGCTCCAATGTGAAGCCGTGAATCGTGTCGCCGATTTTCAACGGCTTACTTGCCTGAGCTGCTTTTCCGCCGCTGCCCGACAAGAAAATCATCGACAGCGCGATCATGACGACGGCAGGGACATGCTTTTTCATTATTCCTCCTGGTTTGACAGGGCAATATCATTGTCAGCGATGGCCACTAACAAGACACCCGATTTGATCCACAAGCGGATTGTAGACTGAGGCGCAAAAATATTCAAGCAATTTCCAGAGACAGGGCTATTTTGCGGCCAGGAGCTGCTTGATCTTGGCGGTGATGGCCGCCTCATCGCCCGAGCCGACCTTGACCTCATAGATGTGGCCGGTTTTGTCGATGAAGACCATGGTCGGGATGCCGGCGACGCCGTAGTCATCGAAATCCTCGCCCTTGTCGGAGATGGCAATGGGATAGGTGAGCTTGTGGCGCTCGACGAAGCCCTGGATCAGCGCCCGCTCCTCGTCCGCGCCGACGGCCCCCTTGTTCTGCACATCGTCGCTGTAGCGGCCGTAGATCTTGGTGAAGCCGATCACCACCAGCCCCTGGTCCTTCAGTTCG
>JAQUQF010000229.1 GCA_028749105.1 Acidobacteriota bacterium
ACCGTGCCCAGTACGGCACCGTTGTCAACGGGAAGTACACCCTCCTCGACAAGATCCTGGCGGCGATTCTCCCGGTCGAGATGCTTCATTGAGGCCGGGGGTCAGGTTTGGCCCAGGCTGGCGTACGTCGTCTTTACCAACCGGGCAATTGCGTAGATGCCCACTCTTGCATTTCTTTTCCTGGCATATTACATTGGCAGGGCACGCGAACCATTCAGTGCCAGGAGGAGCAAATGACCGCGAAGACAGTGAAGTTCCTGTATATCGGACTGGGGGCGGCCCTGCTGCTCATCGCCGCGGGCCTCGCCCTGCGCAATTTTTCGGGGGCCAAGGCCGGGATGGAATACGGCAAGGCCGTTGTCGTGGCCGCCATCGGCCTCTTCTTCATCTTTTTCCGCGGCCGGTCGAGGAAATAGCAGACAAGGACACTTGTAATTTTGCATACTAGTATCAAGAGGGCGCTGGCAGCGATCTCGAGACAAGCAGACGTCATGCAACTGCAATAAACTCGGCCAAAACAACGGAGGGAATCATGGGAGAGCGAAAGGGAGAAAAGCTGGGCTGGATCGGCGGCTGGCTGGGGGCGTTCAGCTGGGTCCTGGTCCTGGGAATCGTCTTACTGGCCCAGGGCAGGACGGAAAAGGGGATCATCGGCATCGCGCTGTTCGCGCTGGGGGTCTTCTTCGCCTTCGCCTTCGCCCCCTGGAGACACCCCGACACCGCGTATTACGAGCTGATGCTGCCGCTCTATTTCCTCTTCTTCGCCGCCGCCGGCTGGGCGATCTGGGGCTTCCGCGGCTGGCGGGCGGCGGGTGGCAACTGGTGGACCGTCATCGTCATCGTCCCCATGCTGATGCCGCTGTTCAATGCGGGGAAAAGGACGTGGAATGATACGCTAGCGAAAGACAAGAGGGGAAATTAGGGACGCCCATGCGAAGGGGCATCGCCAGAGGTTCTTGACAGCGCCCAGGCAAGAGTTATACCGTCTGCTCTGATCGGAGGGTGAAAATGCCGGAAAAAAGATGCTGCCGCTGGAAGATCGTCGCCATCGTTTTGATCGCAGCCATGCCCCTGTTCGCCTTTGGCCGCGCGGCCAGCGACGCCAGGATCCGCGTCGGGGTATTCGACGGCCACGGCGGCGCCCAGACCTGCATCTGGGAGACCCTGGAGGCGCTGCGCATCGACCCGGAAATGGACGTCATGACCGTCACCTCGGCCCAGATTGCCGCCGGAGCTCTCGAGGGGCTCGACGTTCTGGTCATCCCCGGGGGCTCGGGGAGCCGGCAGTACCTCAACCTCGGGGCGCAGAACCATGAGCGCATCCGCCGCTTCGTCGCAGCGGGCAGGGGGGCGGTCGGCATCTGCGCCGGCGCCTACCTTTTTTCCAACACGCCGGGCTACGCCTGCCTGGCGCTGAACGGCAACCGGGCGATCGACATCGAGCACGACAACCGCGGCCACGGCGTGGTCAGGTTCACGCTGACGCCCGAGGGCAAGGCCCTGTTCCCGGAGCTGGCCGGGAGGGTGATGAACTACATGGCGTATTACGAGGGGCCGGTCCTGGTCGACGCCGCCGACGAGCTCCCCTACTCGGTCATGGCCCTGATGAAGAGCGACGTTCACGAGGAAGGCGGAGCGCCCGCCGGCATGACCAATGACAAGCCTTTTTTCGTGGCCAACGAATACGGCAAGGGGCGGGTCTTCAGCACCATCGCCCATCCCGAGGCGACCCCGGGCATGCGCTGGACGCTGCCGCGCATGGCCCGCTGGACCGCCAGGCGGGAGCCGCTTCCCTACCCCGACCGCTTCGTGCGGCCCGCACTCTTCGAGCGGGAGATCCTTTTCACGGCCGAGATGCTGAAAAAGGAAGCCGCCCTGTTCCAGACGCTGCTCCACGGCAAGCCCGAGGAGAAGGTGGCCGCCCTGGACTGGCTGGAGAGCCATCTCTCCTGGGACGCCAAGCGCTGGGTCCAGGGGCTGCTCCATGACGCCTCTCCGCTGGTGCGCGATCGGGCCCGGCGCTATGTCGAAAATTACGAATTGACCATGTACGAGCCCGATATCGCGGCCCAAGGGAGTTGGGCGGAAAAAGTGGCGAACGACCATTGACAAGCGGCATCGCTCGCGTGGGCTTCTTCGGGGCGCTACTCGATCGTCTCCAAAAACTGCCGGGCCATGCCGGCCACGTCGCTGTCGGTGCGGATGCCGCCCCAGGGGTCTTCGGGCCGCACCAGGTTGACCACGACGATGTCGGCGCCGTTGAAGATGGCGCTGCGCGCCTCGCGCAGGCCCACGCCGCCGGCGGCCGAGATCAGGGAGGCGAACTTGCTGCGCACGCGGTTGACGTGGCGGTACTGGATCATCTTGCCGCGCGTCGACTCCTCGTCGCGGCCCAGGTGCAGCACCACCACGTCGGGCGGTTTCTTCAGCTTCATCAGCACCTGCAGCGGGTCGTGCACGCCCAGCATGTCGATCATCGAGTCCACCTGCAACTCGGCGCAGCAGGAGACGAACATGTCCAGCGCCTCGACGGGCGAGCTGCCCAGCACGGTCGCCGCCGTCGCCCCGGCGTCGCGCACCATCTCCACCTCCGAGCGGGCGCCGTCCACGGTCTTCAGGTCGGCGACCAGCGGCCCCTTCCAGATGGCGCGCATGGCGCGGATGCCGGCCAGCCCCTCGCGCTTGATGAACGGCGTGCCGGCCTCGATCAGGATGCGCCCGCTCGCGGGGATCCTGGGCAGCAGGCGCAGCACCATGGAGCGGTCGTAGTTGAAGGCGATCTGCAGGTAGCGGACGTTGTTGTCCAGCATGGCGTTGAGCGGCTTATTTCTTGTCCACGCCCGCGATCGAGCCGAGGGCGCGGCCCAGGTCGGAGGGGAGGAAGAGGACGATCTTCTCGCTGGGATCGGCGGCGATGTCGCGGATCGTCTGCAGCGTGCGCAGGTGCAGGGCCCCCGAGCTCCTGGCCAGGTTCTCGGCCGCCTGGCGCAGGTTCTCCGAGGCCGACAGCTCGCCGCTGGAGTTGATGATCATGGCGCGGCGCTCGCGCTCGGCCTCGGCCTGCTTGGCCATGGCGCGCTTCATCTCGGCCGGCAGCTCGACCTCCTGGATCTTGATCGACTCGACATCCACGCCCCAGCCGCTGGTCTCGGCGTCGACGATCTTCTTGATGCTCTCGGCGATCTGCTCGCGCTCGGTGAGCACGAAGTCCATCTCGCCGTTGCCGATGACGTCGCGCAGCGCCGCCTGCGTATACTGGCGGATGGCGTAGACGTGGTTCTCGATCTTGTTGATCACGTCCTCGGGGCTGATGACCTTGAAGTAGACCACGGCGTTGACCAGCATGGGGATGTTGTCCTTGGTCATCACCTCCTGGCGCGGGATCTCGGCCGTCTTGAGGCGCATGTCGACCACGCGCATGGACTGCAGGATGGGGATGATCAGGGTCAGGCCGGGGCCGCGCGTGCCCGTGTACTTGCCCAGGGTGAAGACCACGCCGCGCTCGTATTCGTAGAGCCGCCGGATCGACCGCAGGAGCAAAAAGGCAAGGAAAATCAGGACCGGGTAGACGATGACGCTGCTGATGCCAAGGATCTCGGGCATGGGGACCTCCTCCGCGCCCAGGGGGCGCATTGGCAATGAATGTGGCACAAGAGGCGGCAGGCTGCAATTGCCAAGGAAACAGTAAGAGAAAGCAGGAGGTGACAGGCGATGGATTCCAGGCATCATCCCCCTGCGTTATTTCATGGCCGCGGACAGGAACAGGGGCGTAATGAACGTTTCGATCAGAGCCGCCAAAAGCAACAGCGGGATGACGATCAAGGCAA
>JAQUQF010000230.1 GCA_028749105.1 Acidobacteriota bacterium
GCTGATCAACAGGTTTTTCGACAAGCAGGCATGGCGATGGACCCGGGAGATCATCCGCGAAAAAAAGATCGACGTGCTGGTCATTGAGACCCTGTTGATGGCGAGATACGCGAAAAAGGCGCCCGGGACCCTCCTGATCCTCGATGAGCACAACCTGGAGTTTGTCCGGGCCCAGAGCCGGCTGGCGGTTGCCAAGAGCATGCTGGCCAGGATCACCGACACCCTGATCATGGTTCGCCTGCGCCGCTACGAGTTGAGGATGATCCGCCGCTTCGACCGCTGCCTTGTCTGCTCCCAGGAGGATCGGGATATCCTCGCCGGCCGGGTGAGCGGCGACTCGGTCGTTGTGGTCCCGAACGCGGTCGATACGGACCAGTATCTTCCGCGCCCGACGGTTCCGGGCGGCATGAAAGTCGCCTTTCTGGGGACCCTGTGGTATGAGCCCAACCGGGATGCCGTTCTGTATTTCGCCGCGGAGATCCTTCCCCGGCTGCGGCCCAGGGTTCCCGGGGTGGAATTTGTCGTCATCGGCCCCGGGCCTTCCCGGGACGTGACGGCATTGGCGCAGCAGAAAGACATTACGGTCACAGGCTATGTGGAGGACATACGCCCCCATCTGGCCTCGGCCTCCGTGGTCGTGGCTCCCATCCGCATGGGAAGCGGGACGCGCCTGAAAATCCTGACGGCCATGGCCATGGGGATCCCCGTGGTTTCCACAACGATCGGCAGGCAGGGGATCGAGGCCAGCGATGGCAAGGATATCTGCATTGCCGATGATCCCGGAGATTTTTGCGACTGTATACTGCGGTTGCTGACTGATGTACAATTTGCGGAGCAAATCAGCAGAGGAGGCAGGGACCTGGTCGTGAGCCGGTATTCGCGAAACGTGATTCTGCGCAAGCTGCGCGGCTTCTGGGAACAGATAAAATAAAAAAGCTGCCGATGGCCATCCTCAGCATCATTATCGTCAACCGGAACACGCGCGGTTTGCTGCGGGAATGCCTCGATTCCATCAAGGAATTTCCGCCTCCTTTCCCCTGGGAAGCGATCGTCGTCGACAACGCATCCGCAGACGGCAGCCTGCAATCCATCCGGGAAGAGCACCCGGAGGTGCTCCTGATCGAGAACAACGCCAATCGCGGCTTCTCCGCCGCCAACAACCAGGGCGCCCGCTCCGCCTCGGCTCCCTGGCTGTTGTTCCTCAATCCCGACACCAGGGTCCACGATGGCACATTGGCCGGCGCCGTCGCGTTCATGCAGCGGCATCCGCAGGCCGGCGTCATGGGCTGCCGGACCGTAAACGGCAACGGCTCTTTGCAGGCCACCGTCTTCGCCTTCCCCGGCAAGCTAAGGATTTTCGCCTATGTTTCCGGGTTGAACCGGATCTTCAAGCTGTCCCGCTTCACGGACCATTCCGCCCTATGCTCCCCGGATTATGTCCAGGGCTCGTTCCTGATCGTCCCCAGGGGGGTCTTTGAGAAATGCGGCGGTTTTGACGAGTCGTTTTTTCTCTATGCCGAAGAGATCGATTTGTGCCTGCGGGTGAAAGCCGCGGGTTATGAGGTCTATTATTTCCCGGGGATTTCCATCACCCATCTTGGCGGCGGCAGCGCAAGCGACACATCAACCGGACTCGCCCATTTTATCACCAGCAGCATCCGCCTTTATCAAAAATATCGGCCGCCGCGGGAGAGGAAAAAGCTCCGCCGGACGTTGAGCATTGCCTTGCGGCTGCGGCTTTTCTTGCGCTTCCTTTTTTCTCCGTCGGGATTTGCTGCCGAGAAGAAGGCACTGGTGCCATTATTCGACATCCTGACGGATGCGCCGGAAAGGGAATAGGCGTGAGCCTCGAATGGAGATGAAGAAATCCGGCTTGTTCGACTTCTTTGCCGCCATTTCCCTGGTCTTGCTGTTCTATGTCGTGGTCATCCATTTGCGCTTCAAGTTCCTGCCCGTTTTCTTTCTGGCATTGGGGTTCATCTCCTATGTCATTCGGGGAAGGAAAGCTCTCCTCCTGTTCCTTTTCCTGCTGCCCTGCATCAATGCCACCCCCGACCTGTTCTTCAACGGCTACCCGTTCAACTATATGGGGATCCCGCTCTTCTATCTGTCCGGGATCATTCTGGCCTCGCGCTTCAGGAAGGAAAAGCAATTGGACGCGTTTCCCGGCACGGGGCCTTACCTGTTGTTCGTGTCGCTGCTGGGCATCTCCGCTTTGTTCATGTTTCTGCGCTGGTCCAACCTGACTCTCTCCCTGGGGGCTTTTTTAGGCGACACCCCGGTTGCGCCCAGCGGCGAGAGGGTCTCCTTCGCCTGCATTTTTCCGGTGATCACGCTGGCATTGTTTTCACTGGCGCCGTTCCTGGCTTTTTTGCTGCGCCGCAACGGCATGAAAGAGGCGGAAATATTCAATCCGCTCAGGGCGGGTTTTGCCGTTTCCTTCCTGATGGCGATGATCCAAAAGTGGCTGGCCCCCGGATTCCTGGCGCAGAGCTGGTGGGGAGTGGAAATGAAGCAGGTGAACGGCGGATTTTCCGATTTCAACGCCTTCGGATTCTTTGCCGGCGCCATGTTCCTGTACCAGGCCCTGCGCCTGATCGATTGCCTTCCCCGGCGAAGCGGGGATGTGCTCCCTGTCAAGGCGGGAGGTCCGGGCGGCTTCCCGTGTTCTTCGGGGTTGAAAAAGCCTCTGCCTGACATTCTTTTCCTTGTGATCGCCCTGCTGGCCATATTCGTTTCGGGCTGCCGCACGGCATTTCTTTTTGTTTTATTGGCGGTGCTCTGCTTGCTTTTTTCAAAAAGGACGGGTTTCCGGGCCAAGGCGCTGATCGTGCTGCTGCTGGCCGTTTCCCTTTTCATTGCCGGCGGGACGCTGATCACGCGCTTGAAGCACACGGCTGCCCAGGCCGCGCGCATAACCGCCGTCATGGATCTGCAAATGGCGATCGACGAGGTGAGCAGCGGTCGCCTGGACATGCTCGATGCCGGCGGTCGCATGATCCGCCGCTTTCCACTAAGCGGCATCGGTGCCGGGAATTTCCTCTTTTATCTCAAGTATCTGCACTTCGGCAAGAACGCCTACTTCGACCTGCCGTTGAATCAATACCTGCTCATTTTCAGCGAGATCGGCCTGATCGGCGGCCTGGCATTCCTTTTCTTTCTTTGGATTCTGTTTCGCAGGCAGAAGCCGGGGATCGTGCGACTTGTCCTGGCTGCCATGGCCGTTGCCCTGCTTTTTAACAATTTTTTCTGGTTCCCGGAGGTTCTGCTATTGTTCTGGATCTTTGCGGCCCGGGCCGAGTGGCCTGCGGCGCCACCCCCCAAGAAATGGGCCGCCTGGGCAGCCGCCGCGATCCTGGCGCTTTTCGTTTTTGCCAACATCACTGCGTTTCACGACCTGAACCCTGCGACCTGGGCAAATGAGACCTCGACCCCATACGACTACGGATTTTTCTATCCCGAAAATGAGGGTGGCCGCGAGTTCCGCTGGTGTGGTGAAAAGGCCGGCATGTACATCTTTCTGGACAAGGACAACCCCCGGGCAATGGTTAAACTGACTTGCAGCGCCCCGCTCTCCCGCATGGCCGGGAAACAGCAGGCCGTGGACGTGTTTTGGCGCGGGAACCTTTACCGCCGGATTCTTTTTCATAAAAATAGCGACTACTCTTTGCCGGTGGAAGATGTGGGCCATTCCGGGGGATTCCTCGAATTCCGCGTGCACCCCTCCTTCAACCTGAAGAGAATGGGCCTCAGTGCTGAATCCCGTGACTTGGGTGTCAAGGTAAGCGGCGGGGCGATCAATCATTACATTGACGTGAATGAGGAACGGAGGGAAGGCCAAT
>JAQUQF010000231.1 GCA_028749105.1 Acidobacteriota bacterium
AACCCGCACTCTCCCGGACATTCTTCTCCATCTCGCGCACCAGGAGCGAATCGTCGACGACCAGGATGGTCTTGGGGCCGGCGCCGGCCGCCTCCGGGGCGCGCAGGATCTTGACCTTGCGCGTGAACTCCTCCGACTGGACGATATCGTGCATATCGAGGACGATCTGCAGGTCGCCGCGTTCGCCGATCACGATGCCGTAGACAAAGCGGCGCTTGCCGAGGAAGGGCCCCAGCTCCTTGATGATCACCTCGGATTCCGATTGGATGGAGTCGACCACGATGCCGATCTTTTTGTCGGTGGTCTTGGGCAGGATCAGCGTCAGCGGCTTGCCGCCGCGTCCCCAGTCGCGAGCGCCCCCCAGCACCTGGGACAGCTTGGCCACGGTATAGATCTCCCCCTCGTGGACGACGACCGCGTAGTCGTGCTTGAACTGGATGTCGCCGGGACGAAGCTGGACGATGCGGCGGATCAGGTTGGAAGGGATGGCGTAGGGGCGCCCGCCCTCGGTCAAGAGCATCACCCGGTTGGTAAAGATCGAGATCGGGAACTCGAGCAGGATGGCGGTCCCCTGCCCGGAATGGGTCTCGATGCGCACGCTGCCGTTGAGCTGGTGGATCACCTTGTTGACGATATCCATGCCGATGCCGCGGCCGCTGATGTCGGAAACCGAGGAGGCGGTGGAGAAGCTGGGCTCGAAAATGAAGGCCCATACGTCGGCATCCTCCAGCTCGGCGGCCTTGGCGGCGTCGACCAGCCCCCGGCGCACGGCGGCGGCCACGATGCGCTCGCGCGAGAGCCCGCGGCCATCGTCGCGGATGGCGATCTCGACGCGATTGCCTTTCTTGTTGGCTTCGATGATCAGGGTGCCGGTCTCGTCCTTTCCCGCCGCCACGCGGGCCGGCGGCTCCTCGATGCCGTGGTCGCAGGCATTGCGCACCAGGTGGATCAGGGGCTCATTGATCTTCTCGATGACGTTCTTGTCGAGCTGGATGTCGCCGCCGCGCAGGAACAGGCGGATCTTCTTGCCGCTCTTGTGGGCGTAGTCGCGCACGAAGCGCGGATAGACCGAATAAATGGTCGACAGGGGGGTGAGCTTGATCTCCAGCATGCTGTCGAAGATATCGCGCAGCGAGCTCTCGAATACCGTCAGGTTGACCTGAAAGTCGTGTCCGAAGTCGAAGATCGTGCGCTGGAAAACATCGAGCATGGCGGTGATCTGGCTCATGCCGTCCTCGCTCGCAACGCCAGCACCGCCATCCTTCTTCCTGTCCTTCCACTCCGCCTTGAAGCCGTCGAGGATGGAGCTCAGGCTATGGAAGGTCGACTGCACGCCGGTGAAGAAATACCTCTTTGAAAGCAGGTCGGTGAGCTGGTTGATGATGGTCTCGATCTTTTCGCTCTCGACCTTGAGGTATTTTTTTTCCTGGGTCAGCATCGCCGCCGGGGCGGCTTCATGCGCTGGCGCGGCGGCGGGCAACGCTTCGGCGGGGCGGGTTTCCTCGGCCACGGCAGGCCCGGGAGGGGGCGCCGGGAGCGGCTCCATTTTTTCCTTCTTCTCGCCTTTGGCAGCCCCTGCCTCTTTTCCCTGCACGGCCCGCTTCAAAGCGGAGAAGTCGAGCTTGAATTTTTTCTTGGCTTCGCCGCCGGCGGCCGGCTTGCCTTGTTCCTCCGCCCCCCCTGGCGGGGCGTCGCCCCGGTTGTCAAGGATCAGCTGCAGCCTGGCCAGGACCGGCTCCAGGGCGGGCGCCGGCCGGTTGCCTTCGGCAGCAGCGACCTGGGCGGTCAGGGCATCGACCGCCGCGTAGAGGGTGTCCATTACCTGCGGGGAGACGGCCGTCCCCCCCTGCCCCTGCAGCAGTGAAAAGACATCCTCCAGGCGGTGGGCCAGGGAGCTGACCTCCTTGAGCCCGACCATGCGCGCACTGCCCTTGATGGTGTGCATGTCGCGCTGGATCTGCACCAGCCTGTCGGGTTGACGGGGATTCTGCTCCAGTTCCACCATCTGGTTCTGCACGTTGACCAGCTTTTCCCGCGCTTCCTGGAAAAACTGGGTGAGGAACTTGGAGATGTTGAGTTCCATGGTTCAGTGTTTACAAGGCGATTTTATTCCATTCCTTGGCGTTGATATCCATGGCCAGCACCCCGGCCAATTGCCCCTCCGGGCTGAAGACCGAGATGGAGACCGAGAAGCAGTCTTCGCCGGAGAACAGCGATTTGTACACCTCGGAGATGTACGGCCGGTGGTGGCCGGCTGCGTTGACGAACCAGGGGCGGTTGGAGAAGTCGTGGCCGACGGAGAGGATCTCGGGGATGTCGCCGCCCTGTTTGCCCAGCGAAAATGAGAACATCTTGCCCTCGGAGTCGGCACAGTAGATCAGCTCGATATAATGGTTCTCCTCGGTGATCTGCGCCAGCACCTGCTGGTGCAGGCTGCGGTCCATGCGCATGATCTCGGGGCGCTGGGCCATCTGGACGATCTTGAAGCCCAGGCTGAGCGGCGAATTGATCACCGTCTGCTGCGTGATGATCTGCAGGTTCAGGGACAAGGCATTGATCTTCTCCAGCTCCTTGGACGATCGTTTCAGCTCGCCGGCCTGCTGCTTGGTGACCTGGGAGATGTCCTTGAGGGTCAGGACGATCTGGTCGCTGGCCGAGCGCTGCTGCTGGGTGGCGATCGAGATCTCGTGGGTGCTCTGCGAGGTGGTGGCCACCGCCTGCACGATGCGATCGAGCTGCTTGACGAT
Source organism: Acidobacteriota bacterium (assembly GCA_028749105.1). Taxonomy (GTDB): domain Bacteria; phylum Acidobacteriota; class Aminicenantia; order UBA2199; family UBA2199; genus UBA2199. The sequence continues at coordinate 2,748 of JAQUQF010000231.1, forward strand.
CTCCTGCGCCATCTGGTTGGCGCCGGATGTCATCTTGGTCCCCTCCTCGACGGCCATGGTGGTGGTATCGATCGAATTCTGGAACTGCTCGATGATGGTGCGGATCGATTCGGCGTTCTCGCGCGAGATCTCGGCCAGCCGGCGCACCTCGGCGGCGACGACCCCGAAGCGCTTGCCGAACTCGCCGGCGGCCACCGACTCGATCGCGGCGTTGAGGGCCAGGAGGTGGGTCTCGTTGGCGATGTTGAAAATGATCTCGAGCACCTTGCCGATCTGCTTGCTCTGGCTGCCGAGCACCTGGGTCTTCTGCGTGATCTGGTGCATCTTTTCGTCGACCTTCTCGATATGCTGGATCACGTTGCCGATCAGGGTCGACCCTTCCCGCGAGGCATGGTCGGAGTTCTCGGCCAGGTGGGCCACCTTGTTGGAATTCTCGGCGATCTGGGCGGCGGTGCGGGCCAGTTCCTCCATGGTGGCGGTGATCTCGGAGATGCTGCTGGCCTGCTCGGCGCTGCCGCTGGCCTGGATGTTGCCCGCCTCCATCAGGGCACGGGTCGAACGCACCAGGTCGACCGAGATGCGCTGATTTTGCATGGTGGCCGCCTTGATCTTCTCGCTGGCCTCGCGCAGATTGACGAAAAGGGCCTCCTGCTCCGGCTGGCGGGCTTCGCCGGCATCGGGGGGCACAACGGTCATGGAAAAGTCGTTGTCCTTGATGCGGGCGATCACCTCGTTGAGTTTGGGGGTGTATACAGCCAGCGACTCGGCCTGGCGCCGGAGTTCCCCGAACAGCACGGCCTGGGAGCGCACCACCTTTTTCAGCTTGGCGAAACCATTGACGATCAGCCCCCCGGCCAGCAGCACCCCGGCCAGGAACAACAGAGGCGCCTGGACAGGGAGGATCAGGCTGAACAGAAACAACAGGATCAGCAGGCCGGCGCCGGCCATCATCCAATACGACGGCCGCGACAGGCTTTCGGGACGGCACAGCCCCAGTTTTTCCAGCAAATTTTCGATGGGGGTCATGGTTTACTCCTTCGCTTCCAGGAAATCCCGGCCAAGAAGGCCGTACA
>JAQUQF010000232.1 GCA_028749105.1 Acidobacteriota bacterium
CCGCCATTACCGGGACCGCGGCCGCAGCGTCCTGTTGGCGGCGGCCGACACCTTCCGCGCCGCCGGCTCCAGCCAGCTCTCGCTGTGGGGCGAAAGGCTCGGCATCCCCGTGATCGGCGGCGACCGCGGCGCCGACCCCGGCTCGGTCGTGTTCAACGCCATGCGCTCCTGGCAGGACAAGGAGATCGACCTGCTGGTCATCGACACCGCCGGCCGCATGCAGAGCAAGGAAAACCTGATGCGCGAGCTCGAGAAGATCACCCGCATCATCGGCAAGCTCGCCCCGGGGCAGCCGGCGGAGACCTGGCTAGTGCTGGACGCCTCGACCGGGCAGAACGCCCTCGTCCAGGCCGAAAAATTCAGGGAATTCTCCGGCATCAACGGCCTGGTCCTGGCCAAGCTGGACGGCACGGCCAAGGGCGGCACCGTCATCAGCATCGCCGCGCAGATGAAGATCCCCGTCCTCTTCGTCGGCCACGGAGAGACGGAGGACGATCTGTGGGAGTTCTCCGCCGGCCGATTCGTGGACTCGCTCCTGGGCGCATGACAGGAAAAACCGGCGGCCGGGAAGGGAACAGGGCGGACGACCTGAAGTTCATGAAGATCGCCCTGAAGCTGAGCCGGCGCGGGATGGGTTTTGTCGAGCCCAATCCCATGGTCGGCGCCGTGGTCGTGAAAAACGGCCGCGTCCTCTCCTGCGGCTTCCACCACGACTTCGGCGGCAAGCACGCCGAGACCATGGCCCTGGAGCGCCTGGCCGTCCCCGGCGCCACGCTATACCTGACGCTGGAACCCTGCAGCCATTTCGGCAAGACCCCGCCCTGCGCCGACTTGATCATCGCCCGCAAGGTCCGGCGCGTGGTCGCCTCCATGATCGATCCCAACCCCCTGGTCAACGGCGCCGGCATCGCCAGGCTGCGGGCCAACGGCATCGAAACAAGCGTCGGCCTCTGCCGCGAGCAGGCGGAGCGGATCAATCGCCACTACCTCACGTTCATGCGCTCGGGCATGCCCTGGGTGGCCGTTCATGCCGGCCTCTCCCTCGACGGCAAGCTGACCGACAAGTCCGGCCGCTCGCACTGGATCACGCCGCCCGAATTGCGCCGCTGTTCCCACAGCCTGCGCGGCGAGTTTTCCGCCATCCTCGCCGGCAGCCGCACCATCCTCGCCGACGACCCGCTCCTCACCCTGCGCGAGGCGGGCTGGCAGGGGAAAAAGCTCTACCGGGTGGTGCTCGATTCGGGCAATTCCCTCCCCCATGACCTAAACATATTCAAGGAGCAGGAGAACTTCCCGCTGGTGATCTTCAGTTCCCTTGCCGCCGCGAACAAGGGGAAGAGGGTCCCGCGCCATTTCTTCGTCCCGGCCGACGCCGACGGGCTGCAACTGCCGGCCGTGTTGAAGCAGCTGGCGGGACTCGGCATCGCTTCGGTGCTGGTGGAGGGAGGGGGGCGGGTGAACGATTCCTTCATCCGCCAGCGGCTGTTCGACGAGATGGTCCTCTTCGTCTCCAACAAGGTCGTCGGCGGCAGGGATGCCGTCCAGCTCTTCGCCTCCGGGGCCGAGGACCTTGAGCGGGCGCCGGAATTGACCGGCTGCCACAGGAGCGAATTCGCCGACGGCAGCATCCTCAGGGGGTACAGAAAATGTTCACCGGCCTGATCGCAACGACCGCCGCCCTTGTTTCCCTGGAAAAGAAGAACCGGCCCGTCCTGACCATCCGGGCGGCGCTGGACAGGCCGCTGGCCGTCGGTGATTCTGTGGCTGTCAACGGCGTCTGCCTGACCCTGATCGAAAAAAAGAAGGACCTGCTGCGCTTCAACCTGGCGGCGCCGACCCTGCTCCTCTCCAATCTTGGCGACCTGCCCATCGGTTCGCCGCTCAACATCGAACTTCCGCTCACCCTGAATGACCTCCTCGGCGGCCACCTGGTCAGCGGCCACATCGACGGCACGGCGCGCCTGCGCTCGGTCAACAAGAGCGACCGCAACTCGCGCTTCTTCTTCACCTTCCGCGACCGCGAGTGGCGGAAATTCATAGTCGCGCGCGGCTCGGTCGCCGTCAACGGCGTCAGCCTGACCGTGGCCGAGGTCCACGCCTCATGGTTTGCCGTGGAGGTCATCCCCCAGACCCTGGCCGCGACCAACTTCAAGGGGATGCGCGTCGGCGAGCGGGTGAACGTCGAGCTCGATCTGATCGGCAAGTATCTGTTCAATTTTTTTCAGACGAAACAGCTTAGATAAACAGATATTCCGGGCGGAAAAGAAAAATCCTACTTGACCCGTTCGACGTATTCGCCGCTCCGGGTGTCGACGCGGATGGTCTCGCCGATGTTGCAGAACAGGGGGACCTGGATCTGATAACCCGACTCCAGCGTCGCCGGCTTGAGCACGTGGCCGCTCGAGTCGCCCTTGTTGCCCGGCTCGGTGTAGCCGATCTTCAGGTCGACGTAGATGGGCATGACGACGCCGATCGGCCGCCCCTCGATCGTCGAGACGTCGATGACCATCTCGTCCTTCAGGAAGTAGACGTTGTCGCCCAGGTCTTCCTTGGACAACTCGATCTGGTCGTAGGTCTCCTGATCCATGAAGGTGTAGCGGCCGTCCGACTCGTAGAGGAACTGCATCTGCTTCTTTTTCAGCGGGATGAAGTCAAACTTGTCCTGGGCCTTGTAGGCGTTCTCGATGATCGAACCGTTGCTCAGGTTCCTGAGCTTCATCCGCATCACGGCCGCATTGCGCCCGCCCTTGAAGTAGACGGCGGTCATGACCACGGCAAGGTCGTTTCCCATCTTGACGACATGGCCCGGGCGAAGTTCTTGCGCTTCTTTCATTTGGGGGATACTCCTTCGAATTGCTGAAGGATGAAATATACCATGGAATCGAGCAAATTGCAACGGGTTTCCAGGGCGGTCGCCCATTCGGCCATGGCCGCGGCGATCGCCTGCCGCTGCGCCAGATAGCGGCTGAATAGTCCCTCGGCGCCGCCGGGCCCCGCCTCGCCCAGGCCGTTCAGCCACAAATGGAAGGCATGAAAGGCCGCCGCGGCTTCCGGCCGGGTCAGGAAGGGGCTGGCTGCGGCCAGGAAGGCGTCCAGCTTGGCCCGGCGGGTTTCCCGGGGCTGGCGGTAGAGCTGCCAGGCGACCGCCCGGCCCGACAGGATCGCCTGTGCCGCCGAATCCTCCCCCCGCACCAGGGCGACGTCGGCCCAGCGGATCAGCGAGTCGAAGCGCCGCTGGTCGAGGAAGGGCGGAAAGACCACCGTGCCCAGCCCCCGCCGCCACGCCCGGCCCCGCCGGGAAAAACCGGCAACCGGCAGCTGGCTCTCCAGCCCCCGCTGCCCCTCCCCCGCCGGCGCCACCGCGACCCACGGCTGGCCGCGGGCATCAAGGGTGGAAAAGAGGGGGCGGCCGTCGAAGTCGCCGTAAACGTAGTAGAGGACGCGCAGCGGGCCGGCGCCCCGGACGGGGCGGATGCGGGGAGCCGGGCGCTGCCCCAGCACCCCGCCGCTCCCAGGGAGGAAGCCTGGCATGAAGAAGTACCTGGGCAGCGGCGAATCGGGATAGGGCGAGGGCAGACCGTGCATGCCGATCACCCAGGGCTCGGCGGAGAGATAATCGAGGTGGATGACCAGCCGGGACGCTCGCTTGGCGCAGGAGAGGTAGGGCTCGGGCAGGTCGCAGCCGAAAGCCGCCACGACCACCGGAGCGGGGTCCACCCGGGCTCCGGATTCCCACGAAGCAAGTTCGGGGTCTCCGGGACCGGCAACCCCGGCGATCTGCCGGAGCAGGGGGAGCGCGGAGCAGAAGAGGCGC
>JAQUQF010000014.1 GCA_028749105.1 Acidobacteriota bacterium
GTGCCAGCACCTTGCGCAGGACCCAGATTTTGGTCAGCTCCTCGCGCTCGATGAGCAGCTCTTCCTTGCGCGTGCCGGAGCGGAACAGGTCGATGGCCGGGAAGACGCGCTTGTCGGCCAGGCGGCGGTCGAGGTTGATCTCCATGTTGCCCGTGCCCTTGAACTCCTCAAAAATGACCTCGTCCATGCGGCTGCCGGAGTCGACGATGGCCGTGGCCAGGATGGTCAGGCTGCCGCCGCCCTCGATGTTGCGGGCGGCGCCGAAGAACTTCTTGGGCTTGTTCAGGGCGTTGGCGTCGATGCCGCCGGAGAGCACTTTCCCCGATGCCGGGGTGATGGCGTTGTGGGCGCGGGCCAGGCGGGTGATCGAGTCGAGCAGGATGACCACGTCCTTGCCCATCTCCACCATGCGCTTGGCCTTTTCGAGCACGATGTCGGCCACCTTGGTGTGGCGCAGGGGGATTTCGTCGAAGGTGGAGGCGATGACCTCGCCCTTGACGTTGCGGCTCATGTCGGTGACCTCCTCGGGCCTTTCGTCGATGAGCAGGACGATGAGGTTGATCTCCGGGTGGTTGATCTCGATGGACTTGGCGATGCTCTGCAGAATCATGGTCTTGCCGGTGCGCGGGGCGGCCACGATCAGGCCGCGCTGCCCCTTGCCGATGGGGGTGAGCAGGTTCATCACCCGGCCGGACAGGTTGTCCGTGCCGGTCTCGAGGTTGATCTTCTCATCGGGGTAGAGCGGCGTCAGCTTCTCAAAGCGGACGTTGCGGCGCTTCTCGGTCACCGTCTCGGGGTCCTCATTGTTGACCGCTTCCACGCTCAGCAGGGCGAAGTACTTTTCCCCGGTCTTGGGCGGGCGCACCGAGCCCGACACCGTGTCGCCGGTGCGCAGGTCGAACTTGTTCACCTGCGAGGGCGAGACGTAGATGTCCTCGGGGCTGGTCAGGTAGGCGTATTCCTGGAAGCGCAGGAAGCCGTAGCCCTCGCCGTGCACTTCGATGACCCCCTCGGCGAACAGCTTGCCGTTGGCGCGGGCCTGGGCGTCGAGCACCTTGAAGAACAGGGAATTTTTATCGCTAACGTCCTTGTCCTCGATCTGCATCTCCTTGGCCAGCTTTTTCAGATCCAGCGCTTTCATGTTCTGCAGGTCCTTCAATGAATACATGGTTACTCCTTTATGGCCTCTTTGATCAGCCGCCAAATTTCGATTTTCCCCGCCGGCGACTTGATCGAAAAGGAAATGGCGGCCAGGCCGTATTTGTCTTTGAATTGCTCGATGAGATTCCGTTGTTGCGAAAAAGATATCTTATCACTCTTGGTCAGGATTGTCAAGATGGGGAGATTTTTTTCGACGATCTGGGCCAGGGTGTCCAGGTCGGGAGGCAGAAAGCCGTGGCGCGAGTCGATGAGCAGGGCGGCCAGGCGGACGTTCTCCACCCGCGCCAAAAAATCGCTGATGAGCCGGCGCACGCGGGCGCTCTCGTCCTTGGAGACCCGGGCGTAGCCGTAGCCCGGAAGGTCGGCGAAGATCAGCCGCCGGTCGACCAGGTAGTAGTTGACGCTGAGGGTCTTGCCGGGCATGGAGCTCGTGCGGGCCAACCGCCGCTCCAGTAGCGTGTTGATCAGCGACGATTTGCCCACGTTCGAGCGGCCGAAGAAGAGAATCTTGGGCCGGCTGTCGAGCGGCAGCTGGCTGGCATTGAAGAAGGTGCCGGCGAGTTCGGAAATCTTGATGTTCATGGTCGGGAACCGATTGTCTATTGCAGGCTCGCTTCTTGCAGCGGCCGGATGACCTTGCTCCTGATGTTCTGTATCTTGATGGGATGCTCGAGGACGATGTCCAGGAGCTCATCCATGGTGTCGACGGGGTGGACGCGGATGTCGGCCTTCAGCTCTTCGGGGATGTCCTCGTAGAAGTCCTTCTCGTTCTCCGAGGGGATGAGGATGTTCTTGATGCCGTAGCGGTGGGCGGCGATGACCTTTTCCTTGATGCCGCCCACGGGCAGGATCTTGCCGCGCAGGGTGATCTCGCCGGTCATGGCATAGTCGGCGCGCACCGGGATGCCGGTCAGCAGGGAGAGCAGCGAGACGGCCAGGGTGACGCCGGCCGACGGCCCCTCCTTGGGCACGGCGCCCTCGGGGATGTGCAGGTGGATGTCATAATGCTTCAGCTCTTCGGTGTCCAGCTCCAGCTCGAACAGCTTCAGCTTGGTGTAGCTGAAGGCCGCCGAGGAGGATTCCTTCATCACTTCGCCCAGGCGGCCGGTGAGGATCAGCTCACCCTTGCCCTTGAGCATGCGGGCCTCGACGACCAGGATGTCGCCGCCGGCGGAGGTCCAGGCCAGGCCGATGGCCACGCCGATCTCGTTGTTCTGGAAGATCTTCTGGCTGCTGAACTTGGGCAGGCCCAGGTATTTCAGCAGCCTCTGGCGGTCGATGACCGGGTACTCGCGCTCCTTTTCCTTTTTTCCCGATTCGATAATGCCGCGGGCGGTCTTGCGCATGATGACCGCGATCTCGCGCTCCAGATTGCGCACGCCGGCCTCGCGGGTGTACTCGTTGATGATGCCCAGCAGCACGTCGTCGGCGATGCGGATCTGGCCGGCGGCGAAGCCGTTCTTTTCCGCCTGCTTCTTCAGCAGGAAGTTTTTGGCGATCTCCAGCTTCTCCCTTTCGGTGTAGCCGGGCAGTTCGATGACCTCCATGCGGTCAAGCAGGGCCGGGGGGATGTTCTCGGCGAAGTTGGCCGTGGTGATGAAGAAGACCTGGGAGAGGTCCAGCTCCAGGTCAAGGTAGTGGTCGCTGAACTCGGCGTTCTGCTCGGGATCAAGGGCTTCCAGCAATGCCGACGCCGGGTCGCCGCGGAAATCCGAGTTCAGCTTGTCGATCTCGTCGAGCAGGAAGACCGGGTTCATGCTGCCCGCCTTCTTGAGCCCCTTGACGATCTGTCCGGGGTAGGATCCGATGTAGGTGCGGCGGTGGCCGCGGATCTCGGCCTCGTCCTTGACGCCGCCCAGGGAGACGCGGACGAACTTGCGGTCCAGGGCGCGGGCGATGGATTTGGAGAGGGAGCTTTTTCCCACGCCGGGAGGGCCGACGAAGCAGAGGATCTCGCCCTCGGCCTTTTTGACCAGCAGGCGCACGGCCAGGTAGTCCAGGATGCGCTCCTTGACCTTGCGCAGGCCGTAGTGGTCCTCGTCGAGGATCTGCGCCGCCTTGCGGATGTCCTTGTTCTCCTTGCGGTACTTCTTCCAGGGAACGGAGAGGAGCCAGTCCAGGTAGTAGCGCGAGACAGTGCCCTCGGCCGAGAAAGGCGGCATGGCCGCCAGCCGCTCCAGCTCCTCGTCGGCGCGCGCCTTGACGTAGTCGGGGAGCTGCGCCGCCGCGATTTTTTTCCTGTATTCTTCGTAGTCTGTTTCCTGGCCTTCCTCGCGCTTCAGCTTGGGCTCGATGTCGCGCTGGCTGCGCAGCTGCAGGACCTCCTTTTTCAGGATGTTGTAGACGCGGACGCCGCGGGCATAGGCGTCCGTTTCCTCCAGCAGCGACTGCTTGATTTTCAGCGGCAGGGTGATGATGGAGATGATGATGTCGGTGGCGTCGGACAGCTGGCTGGGCTTGAGGCGCGTCAGGATGCCGGGCAGGCGCACGCGCTTCAGGTTGATGTACTCCTCAAACAGGGCGATGACGTTGCGCGCCAGCTCCAGCAGGTCTTTACCTGGCTCTTGGCGCTCCTCCAGGATGTCCAGGCGCACCAGGTGATACTCGCGGCTGTCGACATACTCGTTGATGCGGCCGCGCTTCAGGCCCTGGATGACGATGCGGAAACTGCCATTGCTCTGCTCGGCCGACTTCTCGATCTTGGCGATGGTGCCGGTCTCGTACATCTCCTCGGGCAGGGGGGTTTCGGTGACCTGGTTCTTCTGCGCCGCCAGGAAGACATGGCCGCCGTACTGCTCCAGCGCCGCCTTCAGGGCGCCCACCGACTTGTCGCGGCCGACCAGGATGGGCACGATGACGTTGGGGAAGGCCACGAACTCCCGCAGGGGGATCAGGGGCAGGACGATTTCCTTGGCGTTCAGGCGATCCATTTCTTGTCTTTGAGGAATTCGCCGTCGATCAGAACCTTGCCCGGCGTCTCCTTGCGCGAGGGGACCTCGAACATGAGGTCCAGCATGATCTCCTCGAAGATGGCGCGCAGGCCCCGGGCGCCGATGCCGCGGGCGATGGCCTGCTCGCTGATCTTTTCCAGCGCGTCCCTGGAGAATTCCAGGTCGACGCCGTCCATCTTGAGCAGGGCCTTGAACTGCTTGGTGATGGCATCCTTGGGCTCGAGCAGAATGCGGTAGAGCTGGTCCTTGTCGAGCTCGTTGAGCACGCCCGTGACCGAGAAGCGCCCGACCAGCTCGGGGATGAGCCCGTAGCGGATCAGGTCGTCCGGCTGCGCCTGCTCGAAGATGTCGGCGCGGAAGGCGCGGTTCTTTTCCTTGGCGTTCGAGAAGCCGATCAGGTTCTTCTTCAGGCGGCGCTGGATGATCTTGTCCAGGCCGACGAAGGCGCCGCCGGCAATGAACAGGATGTTTTTGGTGTCGATCTTGAGGAACTCCTGGTAGGGGTGCTTGCGCCCCCCCAGCGGCGGCACGTTGGCCACGGTGCCCTCGACGATCTTGAGCAGCGCCTGCTGCACCCCTTCGCCGGAGACGTCGCGGGTGATGGAGGGATTCTCGCTCTTGCGCGAGATCTTGTCCAGCTCGTCGATGTAGACGATGCCCTTCTCGGCCAGCTCGCGGTTCTCGCCGGCGGCTTGATAGAGCTTGAGCAGGATGTTCTCCACGTCCTCGCCGACGTAGCCGGCCTCGGTGAGGGTGGTGGCGTCGGCCATGGCGAAGGGAACGTCGAGGATCCTGGCCAGCGTCTCGGCCAGCAGCGTCTTGCCGGTACCGGTCGGCCCGATCAGCAGGACGTTGCTCTTGCGGATGTCCACCTTGTTGGCCAGATTCTGGCCGTGGTGGATGCGCTTGTAGTGGTTGTACACGGCCACGGCCAGCTTCTTCTTGGCCGAATCCTGGGAGATGATGTACTCGTCGAGCTTGCCCTTGATCTCGGCCGGGGTAAGGAGCTTGGGCTTCTTGCCGCTGGCTGCCGGCTTCGGGGATTCGCCGCCGCTGAAGATCAGGTTAAAGGCGGTCTTGGTGCACTCGTCGCAGATATAGACTCCGGGGCCGGCAATCAGCTTGACCGCCCGCGACTGGGGAATGCCGCAGAAGCTGCAGCGGGCCTCTTTTTCTTCCTTCATTTGGCCCCTTTCTTCTCTTTCTTGCGATCGGCGATCACCGCGTCGATGATGCCGTACTTCAAGGCCTCGTCCGCGGACATGATGTAGTCGCGCTCGATGTCCTGGGCGACCTTTTCCGCCTTCTGCCCGGTGTGGAAGGCGAGGATCTCGATGGTCTTGTCCTTCACCTTGCGCATCTCCACGGCCTGGATGAGGATGTCGGTGGCCTGGCCCTCGAAGCCCCCGAGGGGCTGGTGGATGACGACCTTGGAGTTGGGCAGGGCGAAGCGCTTGCCCTTGGTGCCGCCGGCGAGCAGGATGGCGGCCATGGAAGCGGCCTGGCCGATGCAGATGGTCACCACGTCGTTCTTGATGAAGCGCATGGTGTCGTAGATGGCCATGCCGGCGCTGATGATTCCCCCCGGCGAATTGATGTAGATGGAGACGTCCTTCTCCGGGTCCTCGGCTTCGAGGAACAGCAGCTGGGCGATGGTGACGTTGGCCACGTTGTCGTCGATCGGCGAGCCGAGGAAGATGACCGAGTCCTTCAGCAGGCGCGAATAGATGTCGTAGGCCCGTTCGACGTTGCCCGCCTGCTCGATGACCATGGGAATGAGTGGCATGTTATACCTCGTTGACCTTGATTTTTTCGCGGATAAAGGCGCTGACCTTGTCGTGGAGCAGGTGGTCCTTCAGCTCCTCGGCCTTTTTGGGCTCGCCGTAATACTTGCGGATCTCCTTCTCGGGCAGCGCGTGGTGCTTGGCCAGGTGGGCGTACTCCTTCTCCAGGTCGGCGTCATCGACGGTGATCTGGTATTTCTCGCGCACTTTATCAAGGATCAGCGACAGGCGGATCGACTTCTCCGCCTGGGCGAAGATCATCTCCTTGAACCTGGCCTTATCTCCATCGTCCTTGAAGTTCAGCGGCTGGCGGTTCTGGCTCAGGCGGCGGGCCACCTCCTGCTCCTGCAGGGAGCGGGGGACCGGGAAGCTTGCCGAAGCCAGCAGCTTTTCGTAGATGCCTTCCATGAGCGCCTCATCCCGGTGGTGCTCCTGGTGGTGCTGGTATTCTTCCTTCAGCTTGGCCTTGAACTCCTCGGCGCTCTTCACGCCCAGAGACTTGAGGAAATCCCCGTCCAGCTCCGGCTTTTTCAGCTCGTAGAGCGCCTTGATCTCCAATTGGTGCTCGATTTTCTTGCCGGCCCATGCTTTCTTGCCGGCGTTGGCGGGGTAGTCGTTCTGGATGGTGAGCTTTTCCCCGGCTTTCTTTCCCAGCAGGGCGTCGAACAGGCCGGGGATCTCCGAGGGATTCTCCTTGTTCATCATGAAATAGGTCTCCTGGCGCGGCCATTTCTTCCTGCTGGCGGCGTCAGTCGACTGCTCCAGCAGCAGCACCAGGTCGTTCTCCTCGACTGCCCGGCCGCTGACCGGCAGCGACCTCTTGTTGGCATCGAGGACATGCTCGATCTGCTTGGCCTCATCGAAGGCCTCCCCTTTAAGGACGGCGGCCGGGATCTCGACCTTCAGTTCCTCCAGGACGGGCAGCTCGACCTCGGGCAGGACCTCGACGGCAATGTCGGCCTGGAAGCCCTCGCTGCCGCGGTCATCCATCTTTTCCACGTAGGGTTCGCCGGCGATGGCCAGCTTGTCCTTCTCGATGCGGGCGAAGGCCAGCTTGCCGACCGCCTGCTGGATGACCTCCTCGCGCAGGGCCTGCTGATGCACTTTTTTCACCACGTCAACAGGGACCTTGCCCTGACGGAAGCCGGGCATTTTCAGCGTATGGCTGTATTCCTCAGCCAGGCGGTCGATCTCGTGGGCGATCTCCTCCTGGCCCATGGCGACCTGAAAGCGACGGAGCAGCGGGTTTTCCTGGGGCGGCGGCTCGGCGCCGGCAGGGGCAGCGGAAGCGGGTTTGTTCTCGGCTTCCTGATTTTCGTGATTCATGGCGGTGACTCCTGGTCTTGGTTTGGGAAAGGTGTAATCCAATTGTATTAAAAATGAGCTATTTTGTCAAATGACCCAGGGAGGCGACGTCGCGGCCGATTTGTTCGGCAAGCGCCCCGGGGTCGGTGAATTTCTTCTCCTCGCGGATCTTGTCAATGAAATGCAGGCGGACCTTCTTTCCATAGACCAGGCCCCGGAAGCCGGGCACATGGGTCTCCACTCGCAGCGGCTGCCTGGGATCGGTGAAGGCGGGGGCGCGGCCGATGAAGGTGGCGGAGACGTAGCGGCGGCCGGCCAGGTCCAGCTCGGTATGGAACACGCCTCCGGGCAGAATCGCATTGCGGCTGGCGATATTCATGGTCGGGAACCCCAGTTCACGGCCCCGCCCTGCCCCCCGCTCCACGATCCCGTCGATAAAATAAGGCTTTTCCAGAAGGCGCCCGGCCTCGCCGACGGCGCCGGCCTCAAGCAGCTTGCGGATGCGCGAACTCGTCACCCGGCCGCCGTCGATCTCGACGGCGGGCACGCGCACGATGGCAAAGCCCCGGGCGGCCGCCAGGGGCTCCAGGACATTCAGGTCGCCCTCGCGGCCGCGGCCGAAACGGAAGTCGTCGCCGACGACCAGGAGCTTCAGGCGCAGGGTGTCGAGCAGAATGTCGCGGACGAAGTCGGCAGCCGCCAGGTCGGCCACAGCGGCGAAGTCGATGAAGAACAGGTGGTCCAACTCCTGGCGCTTCAGCGCTTCCAGGCGCTGCGCGTCGGTGCTGATCAAGCGGATGGATTGCCCGAAGAACACCCGCGGGTGGGGATGGAAAGCCAGGACCACGGCGGCAAGCCCCTGCGCGCGGGCGTTCTCGACCAGGATCCCGACGATCCGGCGATGGCCGGCGTGAAAGCCGTCGAAATTGCCGATGGCCACCGCGCTGGGGCCCGGCACCCGTTCCAGGCGGCTGCGGAATCTCATCGCCGGTTTCAGCGCGCGGGCGGCGTCAGCGGCAGGCAACTGCGGTACAGGGAGGTCTTGCGCAGCATGTTCTTGCTGTGGAAGGGCCGCAGGGGAGCGAAGAAGGTCAGCAGCAGGGTCAGGACCAGCAGGGCCAGGATCGCCCGGCTCAGGCGGTTGAGCTTGCTGGCGTTGTCCTGTTCGAGGTCCTCGAAGGCCTTTTTTTCCTGGATCTCCTGGATCTCGGTCTTCTCCTTCTTCTTCATCAGGCCTTTGTTGAAGAGGTTGTACAGGTTTTTATAGATCTTGTACTCGGTGAACAGTCCGAGCTCCACGATGTCCTGGACCGTGTTCCTGCCGTTGACGTGCTTGAGCAGGTTGACCTCGGTCTCGGTCATGTACAGGGTGTTGCTGTCCTTGGATTGCATCTCGTCGTCGTATTCGGAAATCAGCGCGATCTTCTTGCTGCCCAGGAACACCGGTTCGAAGACGATGTTCTCCGACGGGATGACCTTCTTGATCAGCGGCCACTCGTCGAGCATCTGCACCCCTTCCATGATCAGGTTGTCCACCGCGATGGGGGTGAGCAGGCGCAGCTCCTTGTCGATGTAGTCCATGACCTTGAAGTTGTATTCGCCCTTCTTCCAGTTGAACAGGGACAGGACGATCTGGGTGGCCTGGATCCTGAGCACCTCGGGGATGGTCTTCTCATCGATCAGCCCCATGCCGATCAGGATCTCGCCCACCTTCTGGTTGGTCCGCTTCTGAATGGCCAGCGCCCGCTGCAGCATCTCCTCGCTGATGATCTCCTGCTTGACGAAGACGTTGCCCACGCGCATTTCCAGCTTCTTGGGGAAGGCGTCGATGCCGACGATGAAGCCGTCCTCGAAGATCAGGGTGATGAACCCTTCCTGGCTGTTGAAGGTCAGGATGCCGCTTTTCTTTTGCAGGGAGACCAGCTGCAGGATGTCCGGAACCTTGAACTCCCTGAGCGTTCCTTTAAAAGCCATCGGAATATCCTTTCAGGGAATAGGCGTTGACGGCAACGTAGAGCACCACGGCCGCGATGCCAAGGAGGTTGATGAACATGGGCACGGCGCCGAAAACCCCCTTGAAGTTCAGGGCGTTGAACGCATACAGCCCGAAGACGGTGGAGAAGAGCAGGAACAGCGACGCAAAGGACCGCCCCTTTTCCCGAAAATTCAGCAGGAAGCCAGGGACGACCAGGGTGACGGCCAGGATAAGGGTGTTCTTGAACCGGGTTTGGCGGCCGATCTCCTTCTCCTTGAGGGCCTTCGCCTCCAGGAAGATGGGGTCCTTGATCAGGAACAGCTGATAGCAGTCTTCGCACAGGGCGTGCGACTGCGCCTGCTCGATCGACATCCTGCGGATGATCTTGGCGCATTTGCTGCAGAAGATGCTCTGGCCCAGGGCGGGGAAGAATTTCCTGAGCAGCACCGTGTAGGCGATCAGAATGAGAATGGCCAGCAGCACCGGGAACTTGACGAAACTGGTCAGGACGACCTCCAGAAAATGCCAGGGATGGAAGCTCTTCCAGGAGAAGTTCAGCAGCCGGCGCCACAGGATCGCTTCGGGGAGCCGGTTCTTCTGCAGCGAGGTGACCTTGTCCTTGTATTCGTTGATGCGCGGGTAACTCTTGCTGTAGAAGACGAACAGGTCGGGGTCGTTGTTGCGCAGCAGGGCCACGGTGAAATTCTTCAGCGTGGCCGGGTCGTTGTCGTCGATGCTGAGCGACTGCCGGAAGGACTGGATGCTTTGCGGGATGTTCCCCTTATCGAAATAGATGCTGCCGAGCAGGCGGTGCTTGAGCGGAGAGTTGTACTGGCTGCCCGTAGCCAGCAGGATGTTCAGCGCCGCATCGGGCAGGTTGTGGTGATAATAGGCGTAAGCCTGCATGACTTTCATTTCGTTGTCGAAGCGGTTCCAGGTGCTCTCGGGAAACAGGTGGCCGGAAAAGACCTGGCGCACGGACTGGAAACCCGGACTGCGCATGCTCTTTTCCAGGAACTGGCCGAGGCTGTAGATGAAGGTCAGGACCAGCAGCAGGGCCAGGATCCTCTTGACGTTGACCCGTTCGTCATGGTTGAAATAGCTCCAGAGGAAGCCGCACAGCAGGAAGGGGTAGAACCCCCAGCCGCCTGTGATGGCCAGCGGCCACAGCAACAGCAGGAGCAGCAGCAGCAGCTTGGGAATGCTGAAATGGGAATGGGCCTCCAGGATGAAGTCATGGGCGGCCAACTTGAAGTAGCGGATGCTCAAGGCCAGGAGGACCAGGAAGAAGAGGAGGAGACAGGAAAAAAGCAGCACGCTGAAGAACCCGTCCAGCAGGATGTACGAGCTGCTGAAGCCTCGCGCCACCAGCTTGAGCTGTCGCCCCACATTGGTGAAGTTCCAGAGGAGGCCGCCGCGGCGCCGCGCGATGCGCTCCAGCTGGTTGTACACGGGCCAGGCGTCCGGCGCCGAGACCTGCAGCGACTTTTGGTAAAAGGCCTCGGCCAGCGAGTCGTTCTTTTTGTTGAAATAGCGGTCGCCCAGATCGGCAAGCTTCTTCGTCAGGCCGCTCTTTTCCTCGGGGGGAAGCGCCTGGGCGTCCAGGCGCTCCAGGTTGCGGCGCACCTCGTCGAGGTTGCCGCTGGCCTCGTAAAAATAGATCTTTTTCAGGCTGCCCCAGGGGCTGGCGGCGGCCATGGAGAGAGAGGCCAGCAGAACCATGCCGGCAAGGGTCCAGAATGCCTTTTTAGCCATTTCCCCTTTCCGCTTTTTTGGCGAATATCCGCTGCATGTTCTCCGCGACGTCATCCAGGAATGCGGCCTCCTCGGCCGAGAGGTTGCCCTTTGTCTTGCCCTGCAGTTCGAGCAGCAGATCGATGAAAAACTTCGCTCCCTCGGCGTCCAGGGCGGCCTTGCCGCTCAAGGGATCGGGGATCTCTCCCAGGCGGATCATCCCCTGGGTGGCCAGCAGCACGGCAATGGCGCGGATGTCCCGTTTTTCCGGATAAGCTTTCCCTGTACCCATCGCCATAACTATACCATAAGCCCCGCTCTTCTTCAAAGTCAATAGGCGTCGCGCAGGGCGCGAACGCCTTGCCATGCGCTGCGATCCGCGCTATGATGGCATGCCGTTGTTGTCAGGGAGAAAAACGCCATGAAGGAATTTGGCCGCCTGGTCGGGATCATGAAGAAACTGCGCCACCCCCGCAAGGGCTGCCCCTGGGACTTGCAGCAGACTCCTGCTTCGCTGAAGGAATACGTCCTGGAGGAGGCCCACGAGTTGATCGAGGCCATCGACAGCGGCGATGCCGCGGCCGTTTGCGAGGAGCTTGGCGACCTGCTGCTGCAGATCGTTTTCTTAGCCCGCCTGGCCGAGGAGGATGGGACCTTCTCCATCGCCGAGGTGTGCGCGGGAATTTCGCAGAAGCTGGTCCGCCGTCATCCGCACATATTCGCCTCCGTGAAGGTCAGCGGGGCCGACGAAGTCAAGGCCAATTGGGAAAAGATCAAGATCGCCGAGAAAAACAAGCAGAGCGTGATCTCCGACTACCCGTCTTCCATGCCGTCGCTGCTTCTGGCCAACCGCATCGCCTCCCAGGCCGCGGGCGTCGGCTTTGACTGGGACGATGCCGGCAAGGCCATGAAAAAGGTCTCCGAGGAGATCGCCGAGCTGGGCGCCGAGATCGACCAGGGCCGGCGGCACGAGGCCGAGGGCGAGATCGGCGACCTGCTGTTCGCCGTGGCCAACGTGGCGCGGCTGCTGCAGATCAACCCCGAGTTCGCCCTGGCGCGCACCAACCGCGAGTTTACGAGACGCTTCCGCTTCATTGAGACCGAGTTGCAAAGACAGGGCAAGGACGTCGCCCGCGCCTCTCTGGAGGAGATGGAAGAGCTCTGGCAACGGGCCAAGGAGAAGTGATCCTTACTGCTCGATCTCCCCGAAGTCGTCGGCTGAAAGGGAATTGAACCACTGGTCGATCTTGTCTTCGCTGCCGATGATATTCGTGAACACGTCGGCCAGGACCGAAGTCTCCAGCACCTGCGGGGTAACGAAAATCTTGGCGCGGTTCTTCAGGGCCAGGGCCACGGCGTCCGACGGCCGGCAGTCGACGATCTTTTCGCGGCCGTCCTTCTCGATGTGCAGTTCGGCGTAATAGGTGTTCTCGACGATATCGGTGATGATCACGCGGGCCAGAACGGCCTCGAGGTCGTGCATGATGTTCTTCATCAGATCGTGGGTCATGGGCCGCGGTGAGCAGACGTTCTCCAGCTCCATGGCGATGGCGTTGGCCTCGTTCAGGCCGATCCAGATGGGGATGACCTTTGTCCCTTCCAGGGCCTTGAGCACCATGACCGGGGATTTTGACACCTGGTCCATGATCAAACCGACGAGATTCACTTCTACGAATCGTTCCATTGTCGAAACTTATATAGTATGAAAACCGGGTTTTGTCAATTCAGACTTGCTCATTTACATCATTGTTTTTATCTCAGGTTTTTGAGAAACTCGACCAGCAGGCGGACGCCGAAGCCGGTGGCGCCCTCGTGGGCGAGGCAGAAATTCGGCTTGCCGAGGAATGCCGTGCCGGCGATGTCGATGTGGGCGAACGGGACCTTGCCCGTGAACTCGTTCAGGAACAGGCCAGCCTTGATTGAGGAGGCACCCTGGTAGTTGGCGTTCTTCAAGTCGGCCACCTTGGAGACGATGCTCTCGCGGTATTCGGCGGGCAAGGGCATCTCCCAAAGCAGTTCGCCGCTGGCTTCGGCCGCCTGCAGCAGGGCGGCGCTCAGCTTTTTGCTGCGGCAGAAGAGGCCGGCATAGGAGTCGCCCAGGGCGGTGACGATGGCCCCGGTCAGGGTGGAGAGCTCGATGATCATGTCGGGTTTCCCCCTGGCGGCCATGATCAGGGCGTCGGCCAGGACCAACCGCCCCTCGGCGTCGGTGTTGGCGATCTCCACCGTCTTGCCGTTGGCGTAGGTGATGACGTCGCCGGGCTTGTAGGCGCGGCGGCCGGGCAGATTCTCGGCCAGGGCCGCCAGGCCGGTCACCTGGACCGGCAGGGCAAGCCTGGCTGCGGCATTCAGGACGCCCAGGACTACGGCCGCCCCGGCCATGTCGCTTTTCATCTCCTCCATGCTGTTGCCGGGCTTCAGGTTCAGGCCGCCGGCGTCAAAGGTGATCCCCTTGCCGACCAGCGCCACGGTGCGGCGGGCCCCCTGCGGCGCGTAGCGCAGGGTGAGCAGCGCCGGTTCACAGCAGGAGGAGGCGCCCACGGCCAGCAGGCCGTTCATGCCGTTTTTCTCCAACTCCTTCCTGCGCCAGGTTGCCAGCTTCAAGCCATGCTGGCGGGCGCTTGCAGCAAAAGCTTCCGCCATGGCGTCTGGGGTGACCGTGGCCGGGATCTCGTTGACCAGGTCGCGCACGCGCTGCACTTCTTCCAGGACGACCGCCCGCTTGCGCAGTTCCCCGCCGCCTTGGGCGCCGCGCTGTTTGAAAACCAGCTGGATGCGCTCGACGAATTTGCTTTTTTTCTTCTTGTAGCGGTCGAAGCTGTAGTTGTTCAGGTGCAGGTAGTCGGCCAACGTGTCGAGGTAGGAGGCGGGGTAGGGGCCGGGGGCGGTGAAATAGGCAAGAGCCGTGGCGACGCGGTTCTCGCGCAGGAGGGCCATCACCCGGCAGGCCAGCCTGCGGGCGTCGGGCAGGGAGCCGGGACGCCCGGCGCCGACAAGCAGGTACAGGCGCTGCCGCTCCAATGAGTGGCAAGCCAATGCTTCGCCGATCTCACCTTTCATCTTCTTCCGCCGGGCGGGGAATTCCAGCTCGGGGAATTCCCGCCAGAAATCCGCGCCATTCGTCCCCTTGAACATGGGAATGACGACACAATCGTGTTTTTCCGGCTTGAAGGCGCTCTTCTTCACGATTTTCATTTTTTCTCCCTTTTGCCGGAGCGGCTGCCGATGAAATGGTCAAAACCGAGGCTGTCCACGGAAAGAGGCCGGCCATTTTCGCGGACCA
>JAQUQF010000015.1:0-13031 GCA_028749105.1 Acidobacteriota bacterium
TGCCAAAATGCGCTTTGAAAAATTCGTTGAGGGGAAAAGCGCCCAGATTCTTCACGTGGGCCCCTTCGCCACCGAGGGCCCGACGGTCGCCCGGGTGCACGCATTCATTGCCTCGCTCGGCGGCAAGCTCTCCGGCAAGCACCACGAGATCTACCTCTCCGACGTCCGCAAGGCCGACCCCGCCAAGTGGAAAACCGTCATCCGCCAGCCTATGCGGCAACTCGGTCGGCCGGAGTGTCGCGGTAAATTCATTTCGGAGATGATGGCCATGGACGGCTGGAAAGTTTGACATCGGGTTAATACGGAGGAACCATGATCGTGTTCTTATCTGTATTGCTGGCGCTCTCGCCGCTGCAGCTTGATGCCCGGCTGAGCGTCGGGGAGTGGGACGGTGCGTTGTCCCAGCTGCGAGCGGAACTCACGGAGGCCGTAACCGCCGGGAGAACCGCGGCCGAGGGATGGGCGCGCGTGCAGATCGCTCATGTCCTGGCGGAGCGAAATTTTTATCATGTAAGGGACGAGAAAGCGGCCGATGACGCCAGCCGTGAAGCCCTGGCTGTCGCCGAGGAGAAAGCCCCGGCCGCGCTAGCCAGGGCGCTTTTCGTCCGCGGGCGTTTCCTTTACGGCAGGGCGTTTGACGACCAGGATTGGCTTGCCCCCGAGAACTGCTTCCGCCGGGCGCTGATATTGTTCGAGAAGCAGGGTGACCCGCACGGGCAATCCGAGGCCTGGTTCTACCTGGGATTGATCGAGCAGATGCAGGGGCGACAGGAAGAGGCGGTGAAACGATTCGACAAGGGGCTCCGTTTCGCGCATCCTCTCGACGATCCACTGCTGGAGTCCTATTTTTCCCGTCACTTGGGGTTCGCCGCCCAGGAACAGGGGCGGCCGGCGGAGGCCGAAAAAGGGTACCGGGAATCGCTTCGCTTGCGTGAAAAAGCCGGCGCCCGGGTGTTCATCCCCTTTGCCCGAATCACCCTGGCCAACTTCCTAATGGAAAACGGTGGCGATCGCGGTGAAATTCGCGGGCTATTTGAAGCGGCCGCTTCAACGGCGGAACGCTGCGGAAGCTGGCGAGCCGCCTTCCAGGCGCGCATAGCCCTTGCCCGATTGCTCCCCGATGTGAAGAATAAGTGCGGTCAGGCATTGCTGGCTGCAACGGCGGCCAGGAACTATGGGGATCCGGCCAATGTCAGGGAGGCCGAGAATCTCCTGCGGGCGTTGCCTGATTCAGAGAGCGGAGGGGAGAGATGAAGGAACTGATTACTGAAATCGAGATCCAGGCGCCCGCCGAACGTGTATGGCAATTGCTGACCGATTTCGTTCGTTTCCCGGAATGGAACCCATTCCTCCGCCGGCTTGAGGGGAAGCTCACAAAAGGGGGCAGGCTCAAGGTGTTCATGAAGCCTTCCGGATCATTTGGCATGACCATGCGTCCAACGGTCATCCGGCTGGATCCTCCTCATGAAATGCGCTGGCTGGGGCACCTGTTCGTTCGCGGCCTGTTCGACGGCGAACATGCCTTCGTCATTGAGGAGTTCGCCCCGGGCCGGGTGCGCTTCATCCAGCGCGAGACTTTCAGGGGGATCCTCATTCCCTTATTCGCGCGAATGCTGGACAAGGACACGAAACGTGGCTTTCTCGAGATGAACCAGGCGTTGAAATTGCGGGCGGAGCGAACTCCGGATTAGCCCAGCCCGGCGAGGTGCTTGGAATGATCCCCTACGTTGCAATCTTGAGAGGCATCAACGTGGGCGGGCACGCCGTCATCAAAATGCCTGTCCTCAAGGCCGCTTTCGAAAAAATGGGATGCGAAGATGTGCGGACGGTACTGGCCAGCGGCAATATGGTTTTTGCAGCTTGGCAGGCACGGAGGTGTTCTTTGTCGTCGATATGGGGAAAGGAATGGGGACACCTGAAGCAATGGCCGTTCTCGAGAAAGAATTCGGTTCCAAGTTGAAGACGCGGAATTGGAATACCATCATGAAGATTCTGGCGTAGTCCCGCGCTGGTTTCATATTTACGGATATATTGCCTGATCTTTGAATTTCCAAGAAGGCATGGGGCCGGCCCTTTCAGATTTAAATTCTTTTAAAGAGAAAAAGTAATTTTATTATTGACAAGCAGTCAATCATATAGCAAAATAACTATATGACAATGCGTGCAAATCGGATGTTTCGGGCCTTGGCCCATGAGAAGCGGCGTCAGATTCTTTCCTGGCTTAAAGCGCCGGCGATGCATTTCCCGCCTCAGGTGGACGGCGACCTGGTCCGGGACGGCGTATGCGTCTTGCGCATCGCCGAGAAGCTGGGCGTCAGGCAGCCCACCGCGACGCAACACCTGCAGATCCTGGCCGACGCCGGGCTGGTCACGGCCACGCGCATCGGCAAATGGACCTTCTTCAGGCGCAACGAAACCGCGATCGGGCGCTTGAAATCCGAGCTGATCGAAAAAGTGTAAAGCGTCGATAAAAGGAGTCTCGCAATGAATGTTCTCGTGATGTACTATTCCCGGACCGGAAAAACACTTCTGATCCCCGAGGAGGCGCGATCATGAAATTCCATATCGTCGATGTGTTCGCTGAGACCCGCTATTCCGGCAACCAGCTGGCCGTGTTCGTCTGTCCCGGGGCCGTCCCCGAGAAAGAGATGCAAGCGATCGCTCGCGAGATCAATTTTTCCGAGTCAGCATTCATTCTTGCGGAAAACGAGGAAGCGGGGGGCTGGCCCGTGCGCATCTTCACGCCGCTGCACGAAGTCGATTTCGCCGGGCATCCCACCCTGGGCGCCGCCCATGTCATCCAACGCGAATTGATCAGAGCCGCGGTGCCGAAGCTGACGCTGCGGCTCAAGGTCGGCCCTATCCCGGTTGAGTTTTCCGCGAGGAAAGGGGACCCGCTGTGGATGGAGCAGGTGGCGCCCATTTTTGGAAAAACGCTCCCGGCGGGCCCGCTGGCCGAGTTGCTGGGGCTGCCCGCGGAAGCGATCGACGAAAGCTGGCCGGTGCAGGAAGTGTCCACCGGCCTGCCCCATATCCTGGTTCCGCTCCGCTCGCTCGAGTTCCTGCGGCGGGCGAAGGTGGACCGTGGAAGCTATTTTCGTTTCATCGAGAAAACATGGGCGAAAAACATCCTGGTTTTTTGCCTGCAGGGCCGGACGGCAAGCCATGCGGTCAGCGTGCGCATGTTTGCCGATTACCTGGGCATTCCAGAGGACCCGGCAACCGGCAGCGGCAATGGTTGCCTGGCCGGCTACCTGGTGCGGCACCGCTGTCTCGGGACGCCGTCCATTTCTCTGATCGCCGGCCAGGGGCATGAGATCGGCCGGCCATCGCTCCTGTACCTGCAGGCCGATGCCTCAGGGTCGGCCATCCATATCCGTGTCGGAGGCAAGGTGATGAATATCGCCTCGGGTATCTGGCAAAGCGCGTGAAACTGTTTTTCAGATAAATCACGAACGCCTGTTGCGTCAGTTCCTTTCATAAGCTTTTCAATGTAGGTATAATCATTGGTGGAGGATGCCCATGCTGACACTGGCCCCTGAAGAATTGGTTGCTCTGGTCCGCTCCGTCTTTCCGCGCTTCGAGACCGACAAGGCCCTGGCCATCCTGGTCGATGTCCCGCGCCGAGCCGAGCTCGACAACCCGGCCTGGCGGGAGCGCCGGCGCCTGGCTTACGAGTGGTATGTTTTGCTGGAAGCGAGAAAGCAGGAGATCCCGCTGGCCGAGGTGAACCTGGTCGCTTATCCCGATGTCGGCTCGAACAACGCCGATCTTCCCGCCAACGGTTTCCTCCTGAATGGGCCGACGCCCGACGTCGCCGCCGATCTGGAGCCAGCGGGGAAACGAGTGGGCTTTGATCAGGTTTTCTCCACGACCCAGCTCTTTCTTGCCCCGACTGAGTTCTCGACCACCGCACCGCTCAAGGTGGCGGCCCGGCGCCACGGCTTCCGGGCGGCGACTATGCCCGGCTTCGCCGCCTCGATGATCCCGGCCCTGCGCATCGACTACGGCGAGGTGGCGCGGCGCGTGGAAGCCCTGCAAGCCAGGCTGAGCGAAGCCGATCATGCCGACATCTCCTTCGCGGTGGACGGCAAGAATGACTACGACTTGCACTTCGACCTGCGCCATCGTGCCGCCCATGCCAGTTCGGGGCGCTTCCCTGAGCTGGGCACCGCCGGCAACCTGCCCAGCGGCGAGGCCTATATTGTGCCTTACGAGGGTGAAGCGGGTGAGGAGAGCCTGACTGCGGGCATGCTGCCCGTTGAGATAAACGGCGAGCTGGTTCTTTTCGCCATCCGCGCCAACCGCGCCGTGAAGGTGAATGGCAGGGGAAAAGCCGCTCGGGCCGAACGCGCCCACCGGGCCGCCGAGCCGGCTTATGGCAACATGGCCGGGCTGGGATTCGGCGTGCTGGCCGATTTTGGCCTGGAGCCGATCGGCGAGATACTGCTCGACGAGAAGCTGGGCCTGCACATCGCCTTCGGGCGCAGCGAGCATTTCGGCGGCATCGTGGGCCCCAAGGAATTTTCCTCCGCCGCGGCGGTCATCCACCTCGACCGCATCTATATCCCGCAGGCGCAGCCGCGCATCGCGGTGAACTCGGTTGTCCTGGGCTATGCTGACGGCCGCAGTGAAACCGTCATGGCCAAAGGGGCCTACACGATCTTCTGATATGAGCCCCTCATGGCAGAATCCGGATTATGAGAGCGGTCAGCGGCGCAAGCGGGCGCTCGCCGCTCTTGCCGTCCTGGCGCTTGTCGTGATCGCCGTTCTGGCCCCTCGGCTGCTGCGGCGCAGCCCGGTCACAGGTGCAGTGACCGGGGCGAGCTCCGCAGCACAGCCGTTCCGTTCCGCGCCCACGCCGCGGCAGGTTCAGCCCGATACGGGGACGAAAGAGCCGGCGGATGGCAATTTCCCGGCGTTTCCGGCCGCTGACGGGCCCGGGCCGGCGATGCCCGACGCGCTGCCCATGGCCTCCGGCGGCAGCGACGATTTCGCCGGACGCAAGACGCTGGCCTTCTCTCTCTACCGGCAGAACGAACTGGAAGCGGCGCAGGAGCAAGTGCAGGCCGCTCTGGCCCTGCGCCTGGACGATGAGCTGCTGGAGCTGCAGGCGAAGCTGAGGAAGGAAATATACGTGCAGCGCAACTACGATGACGCGAGCACGGCGAACTTTGTCGTGCTGTTCGACGGCTACGAGCACGAGGAGATGAAGCCCGCGGTTTTGAGTATACTCAAGGATGCCTATGCCGAGATCGGGAAGGAGTTGAATCACTTCCCCGCAGAGCCGATCACCGTCATCCTGTACACGGCCAGGGATTTTACCGACGTCACCCGCGCCCCGGAATGGTCGGGAGGCATGTTCGGCCAGCTTGACGGCAAGATCCGCGTGCCGGTCCAGGGCGCCGCGGGCCAGGAGCAGATGCTGCGCCGGGTGCTGACCCATGAATATGTCCACGCCCTGCTCTATTCCATGGCGCCCGACTGCCCCTTATGGCTGCACGAAGGGCTGGCCCAGTATCTTTGTGGCGACAGCGCGGTCAGTGTCGGCCAGGTGATCCCTTTGGCGCTGCTGGTCAAGGGCTTCCCGCGCGATGCGCGCGCCGCCTATGCGGCCTACATGGAGAGCCTGCAGGCGGTGAACGATCTGGTGGACGAGCACGGCATGCCGCCCCTGCGCCGGCTGCTGAGCGAGCTGGGGAGCGGCAGGGACCTGGAGGCGGCTTTCGCCGCCGCCTACGGCGAGCCGTTCAGCCGCTGGGCGGCCGAATGGCGGCCGGTGCCGCGTGAAAAATAGTCGTAGCCGCAGCAATAGGAGAAATAGGCATGGATCTGAAGGAAATCAAAAGGCAGTACAAGCAGAAGACGCCGGATATGGGCATCTATCAGGTCAAAAACATGGCGAGCGGGAAAATTTTCGTCGGCCGGGCCATGGAGCTGAACGGCAAGCTTAACAGCGAGAGGTTCCAGCTCAAGAACGGCATGCACATGAACAGGGAGCTGCAACAGGACTTCAACGAGCTGGGGATGGGAAAATTCTCCTTCGACGTCCTGGACCGGCTGCCGTCCAAAGAAAGCCCGGATCATGATTATAGCCAGGAACTGAAGGAGCTCGAAGAAATGTGGCTGAACAAGCTGCAGCCCTATGACGGAAAGGGATACAACAAAAAGAAGCTTTGATCTTCCTTTGGGCGGCTGTAAAAACAGCGTTTGTTGTATAATCAGAAGGGGAGCACAAAATGGACACAGCCTGGCTGAAGGGCGCGAGCCCGATCCTGCTGGCGCTGCTGGCGACCCTGTTCACCTGGGGGGTCACGGCCATGGGGGCCGCTCTGGTCTTTTTTTTCAGGGAGTTGAACAAGCGGGTGCTCAACACCATGCTCGGCTTCGCCGCCGGTGTGATGATCGCCGCCAGTTTCTGGTCGCTGCTCAAACCCGCCATCGAGATGTCCGCGGCCAACGGCACTCCCTCCTGGCTGCCGGCCGTAGTCGGATTCCTGGGTGGCGGCGTCTTCCTGCTGGCCATCGACAAGATCCTGCCCCACCTGCACATGGGGTTGGAAGCGAAGAATGCCGAAGGCATCAAGACCTCCTGGCAGCGGAGCACCCTGCTCATCCTGGCCATCACCCTGCACAACATACCGGAAGGTCTTGCCGTGGGCGTCGCTTTCGGCTCCCTGGCCGACGGCTGGACGCCGGCCGCATTCGGCGGCGCCTTGGCCCTGGCCTTCGGCATCGGCTTGCAGAACTTCCCGGAAGGGGCGGCCGTCTCCATCCCCTTGCGGCGCGAGGGATTTTCACGGCTCAAGGCGTTCTGGTACGGGCAGCTGTCCGGGCTTGTCGAACCGGTCGCCGGCGTGCTCGGCGCCTTCCTGGTCCTGCGGATCAAGCCGTTGTTGCCCTATGCCCTTTCGTTCGCCGCCGGGGCCATGATCTTCGTGGTCGTCGAGGAGCTGATCCCCGAGTCGCAGCGCGGCGACGAAACCGATCTCTCCACCATCGGCGCCATGCTCGGTTTCGCGGTCATGATGTTCCTCGATGTGGCGCTGAGCTGAGACAGGGGAAAAAGCGGGATTCGCCGAAAGGAGCTAGTGCTTACTTTCCGCTTGGATCTTCAGGAACTTGTCGCGGCACTCGGCCGAGCAAAAATGGATCGTCTCTTTCCCGTGCTGCATGGAGAGCGCCTGGCTGACCGGCACCCATGTGCCGCAGACCGGGTCCTGGAGCATCTCCTCGACCTGGCCGGCGGTCTGGGGCGGCGGGTCGACGGTTCGCGGCGGCCTCGACTGCGGCGCGGAATGGCGCAGCCACTTGTACAGGATGTAAATGACCGTCGCCAGCAGGATGAACTGGAACATCAAAGCAGCTGCAGACCCGTCTTTTCGGCGGCGGCGAGCAATTGGCCGCTTTCAATCAGGCCGGCGATATGGCGGATGTGGACATCCATGCGCGTGTCCTCGCTCAGGAAGGGGACCTGCCTGCGGATGAGGGCTTTGACGCTCTCCAGCGGCGGCGAGCTTTTCAGCTCGTAGAAGTCGAGGGCCTGGGCCGCGGCCATCAGCTCGATGGCCAGGATATGGCGCAGGTTGCCGATGATCTCGCGCGCCTTGCGGGCTCCGATGGTCCCCATGCTGACGTGGTCCTCCTGGTTGGCCGAGGTGGGGATGTTGTCCACCGACGCGGGATGGGCGAGGGATTTGTTCTCCGAGGCCAGGGCGGTGGCCGTGACGTGGACGATCATGAACCCCGAGTTCAGGCCGTTGTCGGCGACCAGGAAGTTCGGCAACCCCATGTTGGAGGCGGGGTTGATCAGGCGGTCGATGCGCCGCTCGGAGATGTTTCCCAGCTCGGTCATGACGATGGAGAGGAAGTCCATGGCGAAGGCCACCGGCTCGCCGTGAAAATTGCCGCCCGACAAAATGATCTTCTTTTCCGGGAAGATCAGCGGGTTCTCGGTGGCCGAGTTCGTCTCGATCTCCAGGACGCGGCGCACGTATTTCAGCGTGTCGCGCACCGCGCCGTGCACCTGGGGAATGCAGCGGACGGAGTAGGCGTCCTGCACCTTTTTCTTTCCCTGATGCGAGATCCACAGCGGCGAGTCCTTGATCAGGTGCAGGATGTTCCTGGCGCTCTCCATCTGCCCCGGGTGGCGGCGGACATCCTGGATCTCCTCGTAGAAAGGCGAGGGGCTGCCCAGCTGCGCCTCGAAGGTCATGGCGCCGGCGATGTCGGCCATCTTGGCCAGGCACTCGGCCTCGTGCAGGTTGAAGATGCCGATGGCGGTCATGACCTGGGTGCCGTTGATCAAGGCCAGGCCCTCCTTTTCCAGGAGCTCGAGGGGCTTCAGCCCCGCCTTTTTCAGGGCCATGGCCGCACCCTGTTCCTTTTTCTCGTAGACGACCTCGCCCTCGCCGATCAGGGCCATGGCCAGGTGGGAGAGCGGAGCCAGGTCGCCGGAGGCGCCCACCGAGCCCTTGGCGGGGATCAGCGGCATGATGCCCTTGTTCAGCATGTCGAGGAGCAGCTGTACGACTTCCAGGCGCACCCCGCTGTACCCCTTGGCCAGGACGTTGGCCCGCAGCAGCATGATGCCGCGGGTGATGTCGGCGGGCAGAAAGGGGCCGACGCCGGCGGTATGGCTCTTGATCAGGTTCTTCTGCAGCCGCTTCAGGTCCTTTTTTTCGATGCGGCGCTGGGCCAGCGCCCCGAAGCCGGTGTTGATCCCATAGTAGGGTTTGTCGCTGTGGATGAACTCCTCGAGGACGCGCCGGCAGCCGCGGACCTTTTCCTCGGCCTCCGGAGTCAGTTCTACGCGCTTGCCCAGGCGGGCCACTCGGTCGAAATCCTCCAGGGAAAGGCTATCGCCGTCGATCCGGATGGCCATGGCTCAGCTCCCCGCGGGAAATAATCGGCAAAAGTTCATCGGGTCAGCCGATGTTTTTTGTCGAACCGAGCAGCTCCAGCGAAATGACGTGCTTCTGGATCTCATTCGTTCCTTCGTATATCTGCAGGAGCTTGGCGTCGCGCATCAATTTTTCGACCGGATACTCCTTCATGTAGCCGTAGCCGCCGAACATCTGCACGGCGTCGACGGTGACCTGCATGGCCACGTCGGTGGCCATGACTTTGGCCATGGCCGATTCCTTGGAGGCCTTCATGCCGTTGTCCAGCATCCAGGCCGAACGGTAGACCATCAGCCGCGCCGCATCGATGGCCGTGGCCATTTCCGCCAGCTTGAAGGCATTGTGCTGGAAGGTGGCGATGGGCTTGCCGAACTGCACCCGGCCCTGCGCGTATTTCAGCGCCTCCTCGAAGGCGGCGCGGGCCACGCCCACGCCGCCGGCGCCGACGGCGGGCCGGGCGTAATCCAGGGTCTTCATGGCGATGATGAAGCCCATGCCCTCGCGCCTCAGGATATTCGCCGCCGGGACCTTGACCTCATCGAAATAGATCTCGGCGGTGTTGGAGGCGCGATGGCCCATCTTGTTCTCATGCTTGCCGATGGTGACGCCCGGGGTGTCCATGGGGAGAATGAATGCCGAAAGGCCGCGGGCGCCGCGCGACTTGTCGGTGGAGGCGAAGATGACGCCCAGCTGCGAGACGCCGGCGTTGGTGATGAAAGTCTTGGAACCGTTGATCACGTACTGATCGCCTTGCTTCACGGCCGTGGTCTGGATGGCCGAATTGTCGGAACCGGCCTCCTTTTCGGTCAGGGCGAAGCAGGCGAAAGACATGCTGCGGGTCAGCGGCTCGAGGAATTTTTTCTTTTGCTCGTCGCTGCCGAACAGCACGATGGGGGTGGTGGCCAGCGTGTTGGCCATGATCGACGTGTACATGCCGGCGCAGCCCCAGGCGAGCTCCTCGCAGACGATGGTGTTGATCAGGGTCGAGAAGCCGGCACCGTTGTACTCGGCCGGGATGCCCGAGGTGAGGAAGCCGGCCTCGAAGGCCTTCTGCATGATCTCGCGGGGGAATTCGTTCTTCTCGTCGTATTCGTGGGACTTGGGGCGCATCTCCTTTTCGGCGAACTTGTGCGTTTCTTCCTTGAAGGCCAGGTGTTCTTCGTTCAGGGCAAAATCCATTGGTCGCTCCTTATATCTTGATGTCCTTCATCTCGTTCAGCACTTCCATGGCGCTCTGGAAGCGCTGTTCGCGCTTCTTTTCCATGCATTTCTCGATGATCTGGCACAGCTTCTCGGGAACGTCGCTGCGATATTTCTTGATGGGCGGCACCGGGTCGAACAGGTGCTGGTAGAAAATGTTCTCGCCCTTGAAGGGAACGTGGCCGGTGGTCAGGTGGAAGAGGGTGGTTCCCGACGAATAGATGTCGGTGCGATGGTCGACCGGGATGCCCTGGATCTGTTCCGGCGACATGTAATACGGGGTGCCGGTGATGACGCCGCTCTCGCCCTTCTTCTGGTCGCCCAGGATCACGGCCAGGCCGAAGTCCATGATCTTGATCTCCTTCTGCTTGGTGATCATGATGTTGTGCGGCTTGATGTCGCGGTGGATGATCCCCTTGCGGTGGGAATAGTCCAGGGCCTTGAAGAGCTTGATGGCGATGAAGATGATTTGCGAGGGGGAGAAAACCTTCTTGCGGCGGATGAGGCTCATGAAGTTCTCGCCCTCGATGAACTCCATGGAGATGAAGTAGTCATCCTTGATCTGCCCCACATCGTAGACGGTGACGATGTTGGCCTGGGTCAGGGAGGCGGTGGAGCGGGCCTCGGAGAAAAAACGCTCCAGGTTGCGCTTGTCGGCGACCAGGGTCTTGTTCAGGATCTTCAGGGCCACCACGCGCTTCAGCACCGTGTCCTCGGCCTTGAACACGACGCCCATGCCGCCCTCGCCGACCTTCTCGATGATGCGGTAGCGCTCGCTGGAATCCTCGCTGATCAGTTCCATCTCCTTGTATTTCTGGATCAGGCCCTCCACGTCCTTGATCTTCTGGTGCACGTCCTTGAAGGAATAGTTCTCGGTCAGGATCAGCTGGTAGATCTCGAAGGCGCGCTTGAAATTGCCCGCGTTCTCATAGGCCTGTCCCAGCACGTAGAACCACTCGATGTTGGACTTGTCAATCGGATTCTCGCCGAGAAGCTTCTCGATCTTCTCGATGACCAGCTGCGGCTTGCGGTTCTTCAGGAAAATATTGGCCATGTGGGTGATGGAGGCGTTGAAGTCGGGCGAGTCGACGGGGACGAGCTGGAAATTGGCCAGGGCGCGGCGGTCGTCGTCCACCTTGATGAACGACGCCCCGGCCTTGAAGTATTCCAGGGCGTTCTCGTACAGTTCGCCGGCCTTCTGGAACTTGCCGTACTTGGCCGAGATGTTGGCCGCCATCTTCCATTCCCGGCCCATCTCGAACATCTTGGCCGCTTCCTCTTCGTTGCCGTCCTTGAGGTAGTTGTCCGCCGCACCCAGGAAGTTCTGGTTCATGAAAAAGCAATAAGCCGCCTTGGCGTACTTCTTGTCCCACTCGAAGAGCTCGGCGGCCCGGGTGTAGTCCTCGCCTTTCAGGAACCACTCGGCCGCTTCCAGGGTATTGCCCTTGGCGAACGCGCTCTCGCCGCGCAGCAGCCAGGCGATCTTCGGCTGGTCCAGCCGCTCGTATATCTCGGCGGCCTTGATCGGCATCTGAGCCCGCTCGAAGTTCTTGGCCGCGTCGGAGAGCCGGTTCATCTTGATCGCCACTTCGGCGGCTTTTTCGAATTTCCCGTACTTGATCAGCAGGTCGTAGGCCCTTTCCGGCTCGTTCAGCTGGGTGTAAAGGTCCACGGCCTTGATCAGCTCCTGCTCCAGCTGCTTGGAATTCTGAAAGCCGACCATGGTGTCGAAACTGCTGACGAACCATTTTTCAAAATTGACGGCCGCCTTGCGGATGTCGCCGCCCTTCTCGTAGATGAGGGCCGCTTTCTTGTAGAACCCCTTCTTTTCGTAGATCTGGGCCGCCTTTTCGTAGCGCTCGTAATTGTAATAAAGCTCAGCCGCCTCCTGAAAGCGGTTGTTGTTCTCCAGCACGATGCCGGCGGCTTCGACGTTCTTGCGCTTGAGCAGCAGCTTGACCAGGTTGTCGCTGTTGCCGCTTTTCTTGTATATTTCGATGGCTTCGCTTTCCTTGTTCAGCTTTTCCAGCAGCACGCCCATCACGTCGTATTCCTGGCCTTCCTCGTAGACTTGCAGGGCTTTCCTGAACTCGCCGATCTCCTCGTAGATCTTCCCCGACTTGAGGAACATGTTCTGCTTGCGGGCCCTTTTGGCATCCCGCTCCATATAGGCCTTCTTGGCTAAAAGGTAGAAGAATGCTTCAAAGAACGAACGGTTCTGGAATGCCGACACCTTGGCGGTTTTGAGGACCTGATAGACGAGCTTCAGTATCAGAACCAGTGCGGCAATGATAATGGCCAGCTGGATCAATGGATTGTGCAGGTATTCGTCCATAACTATCGGTAAAGTATAGCAAACCCGATTTTAAAAATCAATTGAAAATTGACTTTCCCTGGCCATTGTGAATATAATCGGCGCAGGCAGGCAAGCGGAGTATACATGGACCCTCATTTCGGACAATATCCCCGGCTGAACATGTTCCTGTCCGTTTTTTTGCCCGATTTCAAGCTGGACAAGCGCGAGTTCAACAAGGAGAACGCGGATCGCCTGATCCTGACCCTGGTCGACGTCCTGGATGCCCTGTTCAAGGCGGAAAACCTGTCCCGGCGCAAGAACCTCCAACTCCCCCCGGGAAAAACCTATTTCCCCGGCGATCCCCTGGCGATTCTGGAGAACGTCATCGCCTATCTGCAGGCGTTCAATACCCAGGTCCTGAGCATGAGCAAGACCGAGCGGCAGACGCTGGTCTTCATCCTGGAGAACATCGGCGACTACCTGAAGAACTGCTGCCTGCGGGAGGAGGACAGGGAAAAGAAGGGATTGTTCGCCGACTACAAGTTCTGGATCGAGAACCTGTTCAAGCTTTTTGACCAGAAGATCAGCGGCGCGGTGACGGCCAACCGGCGGGTGACGGCGAAAAACCTTTT
>JAQUQF010000015.1:13041-14127 GCA_028749105.1 Acidobacteriota bacterium
GCAGGAAGCCCTGCACGATGAGCTGATCTACGGCAACGCCACGCTGAACTTCAGCCTGTTCCCCTTTGCCGTGGTCCAGAGCGGGCGGATCCTGTTCCTGGTGCGGCTGGATGAAAGCGGGGCGTTCTTTCGCGACAGCGGCGCCGGGGTCATGCTGGAGGCGGAGGGCCTCTGGGAAAAGGCGGCGGAGTTCCTCCTGGCCAACTTCTGCTTCGCCGACCTGGAGCGGATCGAGCCGCATTTGACCGGCGGCGAGCACTTTCTGGGCAAATGGCGGCAGGTGAAGGCGGCGCAGCACAACCGGCAGCTGAAGCTCATTGCCGAAAGCCAGCAGCAGCTGGAAGAGATCGGCTTCGAGGATGCCAACATGCCCCTGCTCTACCTGCTGCAGATCCGCAACCTGGCCGACCTGAACCGCGGCCTGGAGATGAAGCGCCTGCTGCAGAAATTCCTTCTTTTTTATCCCTTCTACGCCGAGGGGCACGAGTTGATGGGCGACATGTACGCCCGCGAAGAGAACATCGAGCTGGCCCTGAATTTCTACGAGAAGGCGCTGCTGATCGCCCAGAGCAAAGACCTGGGTGACAAGATCAAGAGGCTCAGGGACCTCCTGGACAAGGGGCGGGGAAAGCCGGAGGCGCAGAAGAACGACGCCTTCTTCGACATCACCGATACGGTCGTCCAGGGCGAGGAGCGCATCATCGGCCGCGGCAAGGAGCTGCGGCAGATGATCGAGATCCTCATCTCCAACTCCAAGCGCAACCTGCTGCTGATCGGCGAACGTGGGGTGGGCAAGTCGACCCTGATCCGGCTGCTGGCGCAGAAGATCATTTTCGGCGAGGTGCCGCCGGCGTTGAAGGAGAAACGCATCAAGGAGATCAACTTCGTCGCCCTGCTCACCGGCTCCAAGTATCGCGGGCAGTTCGAAGAGAAGGTCCTGAAGCTGCTGCAGGAGTTCAAGGCGCAGAACGCCATCCTGGTGCTGGAGGACATGCACCTGATGATGTCCACCGGCGCGGCCCGCGGCACCTCACTGGACCTGGTCAACATTCTGAAGAATTTTCTGCGCGACAACTCCATCCAGGT
>JAQUQF010000233.1 GCA_028749105.1 Acidobacteriota bacterium
CTCGTAGCCCTCCCCTTTCCGCGTCACCACGTGCAGCAGGACCGGGTAATCGTACTTCTTGGCCGACGCGAACTCCTTGAGCAGTTCAGTGAAGCTGTGACCGTTGATCGGGCCGATGTATTTGATGCCCAGTTCCTCGAACAGGGAGCCCGGGACCATCATGGTGCGCATCAGGACTTCGACCTTTTTGGCCAGGTCGAACAAGGGGCGGCCCACGCCGGGGATGGCCTTGAGGACTTTCTGGATCACCTCCTTCATGCGGATATAGGGGCGTCCCGAGGCCAGGTAGTTCAGGTGACGCGAAATGCCGCCGACGTTGGGCGAGATCGACATCTTGTTGTCGTTGAGGACGATGATCAGGCGCTGCTTGACCTGGCCGATGTGGTTCAGCGCTTCCAGGGCCACGCCGCCGGTCAGGGCGCCGTCGCCGATGACGGCCACGATGTGGAAATCCTCCTGCAGGCGGTCGCGGGCAATGGCCAGGCCCGAGGCGAAGCCGAGCGACGTCGAGGCATGGCCGGTGTTGAGCACGTCGTACGCGCTCTCCTCGCGGTCAGGGAAGCCGAGCAGGCCGCCCTGCTTGCGGATGGTCCCGATGCGCTCGCGGCGGCCGGTGACGATCTTGTGGGTGTAGCACTGGTGGCCGATGTCCCAGATGATCTTGTCGCGCGGGGCGTCGAACGCCCGGTGCAGGGCCAGGGTCAGGTCCACGGCGCCCAGGTTCGACGACAGGTGGCCGCCGTTGCGCGAGACGACCTGCACCAGCAGGTCACGGATCTCCGCCGACAGCAGCGACAGCTCCTTCAGGGAGAACCTGCGCAAATCGGCTGGGGAATGAATGCCGTCGAGTAGCGCCATCATTGACTCCGGTAGAACATGCTCTTCACCAGGAGGAGGAATGGCGGAAAAACGATGCCCAGCTCGCCGATCCGCCCGCTCGCCTCGCGGTAGTAGCCGTCAATCGCGGCCCTGACCGCCTCCGTCCCCGAATAGAGTGCCGCATTGGGGCTCTGGTTGGCGCCGTCCTTGCGCAGCTTCTTGCCGGCCAGCTTCTCGTCGCCGCTGACATCGAGCAGGTCGTCGGCCAGCTGGAAGCCCATCCCCATGGCGATGCCGGCATGCTCCAGCAGGCGCCGGCGGCCGGAGTCGAAACCGGCGATGACCGCCGCCGCCAGCAGCGAGCCCTTGATCAGTTCGGCGGTCTTCAGGCGATGGATCTCGGCGATGGCGCCAGCCTGCCCGGAGAACTCCAGGTCGAGAGCCTGTCCCAGGGCCATCCCCTCCTTGCCGATGCAGCGGGTGATGATGCCCATGATCTCCACGGTCTTTGCGGCCGCCAGCGGGGCGGCGGCGATCTTTTCGAAGGCGAAGGTCAGCAGCGTGTCGCCGGCCAGCAGCGCCACAGCCTCGTTGAATTTCTTGTGCACCGTGGGCATGCCGCGGCGCAGGTCATCGTTGTCCATCGCCGGCAGGTCGTCATGGATCAGCGAATAGGTATGGATGATCTCCAGGGCTGCGGCCAAGCCGACGTGGCGCTGCGCATCCTGTCCGCTGGCGTCGAGCAGGGCAAGGAAAAGGAGCGGCCGCAGCCGCTTGCCGCTGACCGACAGGGCGTAGTGCATGGCGGCTTCCAGGGTCCCCCGCTGCGGGTCCAGCCCGGCGAGCAGCTCGCGGTCGACCTCCGCGCTGAGATGCTCCAGGTAGTCAGCCATTCTCTTCGGGCTCGAAGTCGGTTTCCTGCAGGCCGCCCTTGGCGTCCTTCTGCAGGATCTTCACTTTTTTTTCGATGTCATTGAGTTCCTTTTTCATCTGGGCGGTAAGGGTCATCCCCTCTTCATACAGGGCGAATCCCTCCTGCAGGGGAACATCGGGATTTTCCAGTTTCGCGACGATGGCCTCCAGCTTTTTGAGGGCGGTTTCAAAATCAAGCGTCTCTTTCTTCATGGTTCACTCCTTGATCACCCGGGCGGCGGCGGAGCCGCGGGCGAAGCGGATGCGGATCTCTTCGTCCGCGACCAGGGCGGAGGCGTCCCGCACCAGCCGCTGTTCCCGATCGGTGGTGATGGAATAGCCCTTGGCCAGGATGTTTTCCGGGTTCATGCCGGCCAGCTTCGAATCCAGGACACCGATTCTCTGCCGCTGCTGCTGCATGCGTTCGTTGAAGCGCGCGCCGATGCGCACGCCCAGGTTCTGCACCTGCAGCCCGCGATTTTTCACCAGCCCTCCCAAGTCAAAGGCGGCGAAGCGCTGCGCCGAACGGTTCCATTGGCCGAGCTTTTCCTTGAGGGACTGCTGGAACAGGCGCAGCAGGGCGAACTCGCCGTTATCCAGGCGCTGGGCCAGCTCCTGCAGGCGGCCGGGAAAGTCGGCCAGGGCCGACTCGCCGCGCAGCGGCTGCAGGGAGGACCTCCTGTCATGCAGCTCCCGCTCCATCAGGCGCATGAGGGCGTGGCGCAGGAAGTCGATGCGGTTCAGGAACTCATCCTTTTTTCCCACCACGAGCTCGGCCGCCGCCGACGGCGTGGCGGCGCGCAGGTCGGCGACGAAATCGGCGATGGTGAAGTCGGTCTCGTGCCCAACGGCCGAGATCACCGGGATGCGGCTGCGGAAGATGGCCTCGACTACGGGCGCCTCGTTGAAGGCCCACAGGTCCTCGTAGCTGCCGCCGCCGCGGCCGACGATCAGCACGTCCACCCCCGTTCCAGGTGGGGCGCCGTTAAAATGGTCGATGCCGGCGGCGATCTCCCCGGCCGCCCCATCGCCCTGCACGCGGGCCGGGTAGATGACGACGGCAATGCCGGGAAAGCGGCGGCGCAGGATGCGCACGATGTCGCGCACGGCCGCCCCGGTCGGCGAGGTGACCACGCCGATGCGCCCCGGCAGCAGCGGCAGCGGCTTCTTGCGCTGCGGGTCGAAGTAGCCCTTTTCCAGGTAGGCCTGCTTCAGCTTTTCCAGGGCGGCGAAAATGTCGCCGATCCCCTGCAGGCGCATGTCGCTGGCAATGATCTGCAACTCGCCGCGCAGGGGATAGACCGAGAGCATGCCGCGCACGACGATCTGCTGGCCATTCTCCAGGCGCTTCAGGGTGCTGCGCTGCAGAGCGCCGCGAAACATGGCCACTTTCATGGCCCCGGCGGCGTCCTTGAGGGTGAAATAGAGGTGCCCGGAGCTGGCCAGCACCACCCCAGAGGCCTCGCCCAGCACCGAAACCGCGGCGAACTGGGCCTCCAGCGTCAGCTTGAGCAGCTGGGTCAGCTCCGATACCTTGTATACCTTCTCCTCAATGGGCTGCATGGTTTGTCAATCAGGCCTTTGCCGCTGGCTGCAGAATCTGGGGAAACGGCGCGTTTTCTTCATGGCCAATTATAGCGCATCCCCCGCCAATCAGCAACCCGGCTGCAGCGAGGCACAGAGGCGGCGGGGGAACTCTTTTTTCGGGGGCTATTGTAATTTTGCCGTTTTTTCCTTACAATATGCATTGCGAATCCGGCCAGACATACGAATCAAAAGGAAATTTAAATGAAATCGGCAACATCAGACAGTGCTGCAACAGAGAAAAACGAGGCAGGCGGGGGCGCCAGGGACCTTCGGGGCATCATCGGCGACCTCTGCTTTCGTTATCGGGCGATCAGCGTCGTGCCGGTGCTTTTGCTCATCCTTTTCTTGTTCAACCCTCTCGATGCCGGACGCGGCAACTCCATCCTGAACCTCATCGGCTTCCTGATCGCCCTGACCGGCGCCGCCATGCGCATGGTTGC
>JAQUQF010000234.1 GCA_028749105.1 Acidobacteriota bacterium
ATCGAGGCCAGGCAGGCGATGCACCAGTTGGGCGAATTCTCGCCCAGTATGGCCACTCTGTCCCCCTTGCGCACCCCCTGTTTTTTCAGCATGGCGGCCATGCCGATGACCGAGCGGAAAAGCTCGCTGTAGGTCAGGGGCGTTTCCAGGGCCATGCCCAGGGCCGGACGGGCGCCGAAACGCTCGACGCTGGTCTCCAGCAGGCAATTGATGGTGTTTTCCTTTAAAATAGTATTTCGTGCCATGGCACAAATATAACCCAAAAAAAATAAAATTCCAACTTTAGCCAGAAAATGCCGGCTCGCCCTGCTCCAGGGTTATTTTTTGTCCCGGATACTTGACAACTTTCTTTTTCTTTGCTACATTACATTCTGTATCGAGGAGGTCCGCATGAGTGTTGACATTGGTGCCAAGCAAAAATCCGAACCCAACGTTGTTCCCCTATGCGATATCCTGCTGGTCCTTCTGATCATCTTCATGGTCATCACTCCGGTCATGCAGAAAGGGATCGATGTCAAGCTCCCCGAGACCCAGCGGGAAGGCGAAGGCGGCGGCGGCCAGGACGTCAGGGGCATTGTCCTGACCCTCGAAAGCAATCGCACGGTCAAGATCAACCAGGACCTCGTCGACATGACGCTGCTGGAGAGCACGCTGCGCGACCTGTACCAGACCCGCACCGACAAGACCATTTTCATCCGCGCTGACGAGTCGCTCAACTACCAGGACGTGCTGCAGATCATCGACATCGCCAAGGGCGCCGGCATCGAAGTCCTCGGCGTGATCCCCGAGCGCTACAAGAGCGGCAACTAAGCTCCTTTCGGGGTTTCCCCCCCCGTTTTTCGCAAGTTTCCGGCCATCATTTTATCCTGCCTTGTCGGCACCAGTTGAAAAATAGTCCTGAACGTTGTACAATAAGGTCCCGGAGGTCGCACAAACCATGAAGCTGAAAGAAGAAAAGGAATTGCAGGCCATCAGCGAGGAATACGAGAAGGCGCTGCAGTCATTCAATAAAAAGAACTACGCCAAGGCCCTCGAGGCCTTCAAGAAGCTCGTCGACGCCTACAAGGACTCGGAGTTCTACAGCGTCCAGGAGATCCAGACGCGGGCCAAGGCATACATGAGCATCGCCCACGCCCAGACCCACCCCGTGAAGATCCAGCTGGAGAGCGCCCAGGACTACGTTTGGGAAGGGGTCTACCAGCTCAACGCCGGAAAGGTCGATCAGGCACTGGAGCATTTCATCCACGCCGAAAAGAACAACTACCGCGACGCATATATCTACTTTCTCATGGCCGCCGCCTACCTGCGCAAGGAGGACACGGCCAATGCCCTGCGCTGCGTCGAAAAGTGCCTGAAAAAGGATGAAAAATACAAGGTCATCGTATACAACGAGCCCGACTTCGAGCCCCTGCAGCAGAACCCTGATTTCCTGAAACTGGTGGAATGATCACCGCCTACATCGACGGCGGCCCTGGCGCCGCCGACGGGTGTTTTTTTCGCGGCCGTCCCCTTGGCTTTTGGATCGAACGCTCCTTCCCGTTTTGCCGATTTCTCGACACGCTGCGCAGTGTCCGGGATTCCGGTCCGGTCCTCGTTTTCAGCACGGATCTTTTGCCGGTTCTGAACGAAGCGGGAAGCCGCGAGCTTCGCCGCCGGCTTCGGGGCAGCGCCCTTTCCTTGGGCGGTTTTTTCGCCCCTGTTGGCAACCCTTTTTTCGTTGTCTCCAGGTCATTCCTGAAGAAAAGCGGCATCCCCCTGGGACGGGGAGCGTTCCGCGCGCTGCGCACACTCCCCGGGGTCGGGGAACTGGAGATGAAAAATCCCGTTACCGCCCTGAACCCACGGCGTGATTCTCTGGCGATCGAGCCCGCCATCACGACCCTGCAGGCGGCATATCTGCAAAAACGCGGCGTCGGCGTCGAGAATGCCGGCAATTTCTGCATCGAGGGGCTGCCGCCCATCGGCAGGGGCTCGTTCATCGGCTCCGGGATCGTCATGCGCGGCGACTGCCGCATCGGCCGCAACGTGGCCCTCTACCCCAACTGCTTCATCGCGAATTCCCGCATCGGCGACAACTGCGTCATCCTGCCGGGCTCCGTCATCCTCGATTCGCAAATCGAGCGCAACGTCCAACTGGGCCCCTATTGCCACGTGCGCCTGGGTTCGCTGGTCCGCGAAGGCGCCAAAATGGGCAATTTCGTCGAAATGAAAAAAAGCGTCCTGGGCCGCGGGTCGAAGGCCATGCATCTCTCGTATATCGGGGACGCCACGGTCGGCAGCAAGGTCAACATCGGTGCCGGCACCATCACCTGCAACTACGACGGCAAGAAGAAAAATCCCACCATCATCGGCGATAACGTCTTCATCGGTTCGGGAACGGAGCTCGTAGCCCCGATCACGGTCAGCAGCGACAGCTACGTGGGCGCCGGCTCCACCATCACCGAGGACGTCCCGCGCTATGCCCTGGCCCTCGCCCGCCAACGCCAGAAGAACATCGCCGGCTGGGTGACACGCAAAAGAAAGAAGTAGCTTTCTTGGAACGATCCTTCTGACGCATAACAAAGTAAGAATGAAATTCCAAATCCCAAGCACCAAATAACAAACAAAAACCAAATTCCAATTTCCCAATGACCCAAACAAGAAAAAGATGCTTGAATTGGCTTTCGTTTCGGTCATTGGAATTTGGAACTTGGAATTTATTTGTAATTTGGGATTTGGTGCTTGGAATTTGAATTCTTGCCTGTCATACGTCACTCGTCACGAGAGTTCGTCCTATTCCATCTGGGCCACAACCACCCGCTCGATCCCGGCGTAATCGCGAACACACTCCAATTCCCGCAGCCCCGCGGCCTTCAGAAAACCGCACAGTGCCCGACGCTGTCCCTGGCCGATCTCGAGCAGCAAGTGGCTTCCGGGCTCCAAGAAACGCGGGGCGCCGGCGATGATGCGCGCCAGAATCTCGGTTCCGGCCCGCCCAGACACCAGGGCGGTCTTCGGCTCGTGGAGCCGGATCTCGCGGGGCGCCTCCAGCCAATCCTGGCGCGAAAGATAGGGCGGGTTGGCAACGATCATCCGGAAGGCAGCGGCTCGCCCGGGATAAAGGTCGCCGGCAAGAGGCCGGACCCTTGATTGCACCCCGAAGCGTTCGATGTTGCGTTTGAGCACGCGCAGCGCCGGCCGGCTCTTTTCCAGGGCGACGACATGAGAGCGCGTGAGCCGGGCCAGGGTGATGGCGATGCAGCCGCTGCCGGAGCCGATATCCAGAATACGGGCGGGTCTTTGCCCCAGGAGCTCAAGCGCCTTCTCGACCAACAGCTCGGTCTCGGGCCTGGGGATCAGGACGGCCGGACTCACGGCGAACGTCTCGCCGTAAAACTCCTTCTTTCCCAGAATGTACGCCAGCGGTTCGCCGGCAAGCAGCCGCGCGAAGGCGCGACGGAAGCGCCGCAGACCGTTGGCGTCGCGGATAGTCTGGTTCCTGCCCATCCAGAACTGGCTGCGGTTGATCGCGAACGAAGATTCGATCAGGACCTCGACAGCGGTGGCCATCTCGTTGCGATCGAGTTTCTTCAGCGCGGAGGCGAACAGCTCGGAATAAAGCACTAGGCGGTCAGGCTGCGGATCTTCTGCTCGATCTGGGCGCGGACATGGCTTTCGCTCAGCTCGGCCACCAGCTCGTCCAGGTCGCCGTCGATCACAAAGCTGATATTGAAGTTGCGCCCATCGACGCGATGGTCGGTCACGCGGCTCTGGG
>JAQUQF010000235.1 GCA_028749105.1 Acidobacteriota bacterium
TTCTTCGACCTGGGGCCGGTCATGGTCGCGGTCCCTGCCGGCGCCAGCCGCGTCACTTTTTCTCCGGGCGCGGTTTTTCTCCTTCGCCATGGAGAAAAAACGGTGGCCAGGAACTATGGCGAATCGATTTTAGGCGGAGTCTGGGCCCGGTTTTTAAACGAAAAATATGCCGACCAGGGCGCGTGGGGCGGGCGTCACCCCGGCTCTTTCATCGTCAAGCCGGCGCCAGGGTCGCCTTCCCTGAGAATCCCTTACCTGGTCTACTTTTATCTTCCGCTGGCGCTGATCATCGTGTCGATCGCCACTTGCGGAGCGGGTATGGCCGCCGCCTTTTTTTATTACGCCGGGATGTTCTTCCTCTTCGATTTCGAGAAGCTGTTCGTCACCGTCCCTTTGGCCTGGGTGTTCAATGCCCTGGGCGTGGAGCTCCCCGATCCCTGGATCAAGGTGCTGGCCGCAACCATGGCGCTGCTTTTCGTGGCCGCTGCCGTTTACGGGCTGTGGTGCTGGAAGGAGCGGGAAATGTCGCGCCGGGACAAGTGGATCGTCTGCTTCTTCATCCTGCTGCCGTTCTCTCTTTTTTTCTAGGAAACCGGCGGAGCGGAGTCAGTTTTTGCCCTTTTTCAAGATATCGATGACCCGCTTGACCTGCTGCAGCTTGTCGATCGGAGCGACCAGGATGCCGTTTTCGGTATCGATCACGGCGATGCGCTCCAGCCCGATGACGGCCAGAGGCTTTTTTTTGCCGGAAAAAAGCAGTGAATCGCGGGTGTCAATGGCGATCGTGCGGCCGCGGCGCACGTTGTTCTGCGGGTCTTTTTCATTCATCTCGTAGACCGATGACCAGGAACCGACATCGTTCCAGGAGAATTCGGCCTTGAACATCACCGCCTCCTGCAGTTTCTCCATCAGGGCGTAATCGATCGATTCGGGCTTGATTGCCTTGTAGATGGCGGCGAAAAGCTGTGGTTTATTGAAAGAATTTTCAAGTTTTTTATACTGAATGCCATAGTAAGGGGCGTATTTTTTGATGAATTCCCTGAAAAAAGAGAGTTTATATATGAACATCCCCGAATTCCAGTAGAAATATCCGCTTTTCAAGTATTTTATCGCGGTTTCGCGGTCTGGTTTCTCCCTGAACTGCTTGATTTGGAAAAAATCGGGCGCAGGACTCATCTTGTTCTTCGTTTCCGCGAAATGGATATATCCGTATCCCGTATGCGGCTCGCCGGGTTTAATGCCGGCGGTGATGACGCAGCGGTTGTCGGCATGATGGAGTGCCGATTTCAGCTGCCGGGCAAAGGTCTTCTCGTCGGCGATGTAGTGGTCGGCCGGCACCACCAACAGGTTGGCATCCGGGTCGATCCTGGACAGGAAGATGTTGGCTTGAATGAGCGCCGGGGCCGTGTTGCGCGGTGCGGGCTCGGCGATGAAATTGCGGCGGGCGAAGCCCGGCAGGCACTCGCGGACGGCCGGCAGGTATTTCTTGTCGGCGATGACGAAGATGTTTTCAGCCGGGATGAATTTCCGCAGGCGCCCGTAAGTCTGGGTGACCAGCGGCTGCCTGCCGATGACCGGGAGGAACTGTTTTGGTTTGCCGGCGGTGCTCCAGGGCCAGAAGCGCGTTCCCTGCCCGCCGGCCATGATCAGGGCGAAATGGTTGCTTTTCATGAGCTAAAATTATCACAACTTCGGCCGCAAGACAAATGGGCTATGGCGTTCGCAGCCTTCGTTGCGTTTTTTTCATGCCCATGCTACCGTAGGCTGGATCCGGTTCGCTCAAGGAGGATAAATGGTCAGGAAGATAGACAAGCCGACGATCATTGAAGCGGCGGGGAACAAGAAGAAGCTGATCCAGGAGTTTTTCGGGATGGTGAATTCCGGCGACGAAAAAGTCAGCATTGCCGTGATGCGCAGCCCTGCAGGCTGGTCCGAGCCCGGACAGTTGCCCGAATTTGACGAATACACCGTTGTGCTCAAGGGAACGCTGCACGTCCTTACCCACGATGGCATGTTCGATATACGCCCCGGCGAGGCGATCCTGGTCCCCAGGGGGGAGTGGGTGCGCTACAGCACGCCCGGGCTCGAGGGGGCCGAGTATGTCGCCGTCTGCCTGCCCGCCTTCTCCACCGCCGCCGCTCACCGCGATGAGTAAGGCGGCGGTCCGGATTGTTTGAAGCATTTCCCGATCAAACTTCATATGCATCGTCGGCCAATAAACCGGGAGAACTATTTTGACAAATTAGCCAGAAGTTCTATTGCAATGACTCTTATTTTGGGTACTATATAAAGGTTCTGCATTTCGCTCAGGCGCTGCACTCTGGAATTGTTGGGAGTGCGCTGAACATGAAAAAGATCGAGATGCAAAAGGAGATTGCCATGAAGCAGAAGACAATTGGAACGATCGCCGGCATTGTTCTCGCCATCTTGTCAATGGCCGTGCTGGCCCTGCCCCTGTTCAGCCAGAAAGGCTTCAACATGGACGAAAATGAGCTGGTTTTAAGTTACAAGCGGGCCAACCCTCTCTATCTCGATGGCGAAAAGCAATTCAGCAAGGGCAACCTGGACAAGGCCGAGAAAAAACTCCTGGAGGCCCTGGCGCTCATGCCCGAGCACGCGGACGCCTCCTACGTATTGGCCCAGGTCCAGCTCAAGCGCAAGGATTTTCCCAAGGCGCTGGCCTTGATCATCGACGCCGAAAAGCACTATGCCAGCATCTCCAGGTTCCGCACCTTTACCCACCAGCAATACCTGGACCGCCTGCGCCAGCAACGGCAGAATCTGGAGGATATGAAGAACCAAATCCTGGCCAATCTTTCCCGCACTTCCAAAAGCGAATCCTCGGCGGCA
This sequence comes from Acidobacteriota bacterium, assembly GCA_028749105.1. Classification (GTDB taxonomy): domain Bacteria; phylum Acidobacteriota; class Aminicenantia; order UBA2199; family UBA2199; genus UBA2199. The sequence goes on from JAQUQF010000235.1 coordinate 2,851, forward strand.
ACCCGGGAAATTGACCAAAACATCCTGGTAATCAATTCCCGATTGAGCACGCCGATCCCGCCCACCTATGAAATCCCGGCCGACTACTACTATATCCACGGCAATGCCCTTTTCCAGTTGGGCAGGCGGGCCGATGCCGAGGTGCAATACCGGGAGGCCATCCGCGTCGATCCGACCCACGGCAACGCCTACAACAACCTGGCGCTGGTGCTGTTCTCCCTTGGGAGGTTCCAGGAGGCGCTGGATTGCCTGCAGCGTGCCGAAGCGGCCGGGGTGAAGATCAATCCCGATTTCAAGCGCGATCTCGAGGCGAAAATCCCCAAATGACAGCCGGAAAGCAAGAATCGGCTTTTTTGCATCGGCCGTTGTTTTTGGATAAGATAAGCGAAGCATTGAGGAGGTGGCACATCGGAAATATTAAAAAATGGGCGCTGGGGATCTCCATGGTGATGGTGCTGGCCGCTTTTCTTTCCGCACAAGTGACGACTGCCGGCATTTACGGGAGCGTCAAGAACGAGGACAATAAGGGGCTAGCCGATGTCCTGGTGACGGCGACGAATGTCACCACCAATGCCAATACGCCGGTCACCACGGGGAAAAAAGGAGCATTTCGCATACTGGCGTTGCCCCCTGGTGTGTATCAGGTCAGTTTCGACCTGGAAGGTCATCAATCCTATGTGGCCAGCGGCATCCAGCTGAGCGCGGGCCAATCGATCACCTTGCGGATCAAGCTCAAGAAAGCGGAATGATCCTGCCGGAAGAAAAGTGAACCGGGTCCCTGTTGCCGCTTAAGGACCCCATGCCCAGAAAAATTGCCGTCGTCGTGCAGCGCTACGGCTTGGAGATCAACGGCGGCGCCGAATACCACGCCCGCCTGATCGCCGAGAAGCTGAGCCGGC
>JAQUQF010000236.1 GCA_028749105.1 Acidobacteriota bacterium
ATTCTCGGGATAATCGAAGCCGAGCATTGAACCAAGGCCGATGGCCATGTCCGAATACCCCGAAAAATCAAAATAGATCTGCAGGGTATAGCACGCCAGGCCGAGCCAGCTGACTCCGGCTGTCAACTGGGGCGTCGGGACGGCGAAGACCGCGTCGGCAACGCGCGCCAGGCTGGAAGCCAGCAGGACCTTCTTGCTCAGGCCGATGATGAAGCGGCGGGTGCCGCGGTTGAATTTGTCGGCACTGAAGGAAATGTCACGAAGCTGGTCGGCGATGCATCGGTAGCGGACGATCGGGCCGGCTCCGATCTGCGGGAACAGGGTGATGACCAGGCCGACGGTGACGGGATTTTTTTCCGGCGGCTTCACCCCCCTGCGGACATCAAAGAGATACGAAAGGGCTTGAAAGGTGAAAAAGGAGATTCCCAGGGGCATATGGGCAGCCAGGAACGGTGCATACTTGAAACTTGCCAGCATGCCCAGGTTAAAAAGAATGGCAATGGCGAACCAGACGCCGCCGGATTTCCCGTCTCGATGCTTCCCAATCAACAGGCCGAAAACATAATTCCCCAGCCAGGAGCCGATCAGGACCAGCAGATACGCCCCTTCGCCCCAGGCATAAAAAACCAGGCTGGCCAGCAATAAAAAAATACCGCGCGCTCGGGGCCGCAGCAGCAGGAACAGTGAAAGGGTGACGGGGAGGAAAAAGAAAAGGAATACGGGAGTATTGAAGGACATTATGCCGCTGAATCTGGGGACTTCCGATCTCTGCAAACTGCCTGGCTCATTGAAAAGCCATGGTAGCATATGCCCTGACACGAAACAAGTTGAAATTCGGGTCCGCGATCGGACGCTGTGCAAAAAAATTCACGCCATGTGGCACAAAGATGTTTTTTGCACGTATAATATAGCTGTCAATTAATTCATAGGAGGATTTCACCTTGGATAAAAAAAACATTCTTTGCCGATTGGCCCCGGCCCTGCTGCTGGGCGCCCTGTGCCTGTCCCTGCCTGCCGCCGCCGGCGACAACCCGTTCTTCGCCCCCTACAACACCCCGTTCGACACGCCGCCCTTCGACCGCATCCAGAACGCTCACTTCCTGCCAGCGGTCCAGGAGGGGATAACCCGACAGCAGGCTGAAATCGACGCCATCGTCGCCGATCCCAAGCCGGCCACCTATGCGAATACCATCGAGGCCCTCGACGTTTCCGGGCAGTTCCTGGAACGGGTGACTTTTGTCCTGTACAGCAACCTGGAGGCGGTTAGCAGCAAGGAGCTGCAGGAGATCGCCGCCCAGGTCGCGCCGCTGATCTCGGCGCACCAGGACAACATCCTGCTCAACGAAAAGCTTTTCGTCCGCATCAAGGCAATCCATGACCGGCGCGCGCGGCTGAAGCTGTCGACTCCCCAGCTCTACCTGTTGGAAAACACCTACCGCCAGTTCGTGCGCAACGGCGCCCTGCTCGACGAGAAGCAGAAAGCCCGCCTGCGCGACATCAACCGCGACCTGTCGCTCCTCACCCTGAAGTACAGCGACAACGTGCTGGCCGAGACCAATTCCTCGTATATTGTCCTAGACAAGCAGGAAGACCTGGCCGGCCTGCCCGCGGGTGTCGTCAGCGAGGCCGCTGAAACGGCGAAGGCCATGGGTATGGAAGGCAAGTGGGTCTTCACCGCCCAGAAGACCTCCTGGATCCCCTTCCTGCAGTACTCGCCGAAGCGAGACCTGCGCGAAGCCCTGTATACCCGCTGGTTCCTGCGCGGCGACCGCGACAACGACCGGGACAACAAGGGCGTGCTGCAAAAGATCGTTGACCTGCGCGCCGAGCGCAGCCGCCTGCTGGGCTACAAGAATTTCGCCCAGTTCACCTTGGAGGAGCGCATGGCCAAGACCCCCGAGGCGGTGAATTCCTTTCTGGCCGACCTTTGGGGCAAGGCCCTGGTGCGGGCCAAGAACGAGCGGGAGGAGATGCAGAAGCTGATCGACGGCGAGAAGGGCGGCTTCCAGCTCGCTTCCTGGGACTGGTGGTACTACGCCGAGAAGCTGCGCCAGGCCAAGTTCGACCTTGATGACTCGGCGCTGCGCCCCTATTTCGAATTGGAGAACGTCAAGAAGGGGATTTTCACGCTGAGCGAAAAGCTGTACGGGCTGACGTTCGCCAAAAACACGGCCGTGCCGGTCTACCATCCCGATGTGACGGTCTACGAGGTCAAGGATGCGGACGGACGGCTGCTGGGGATCCTTTACATGGACTTCTTCCCGCGTGATTCCAAGCGCGGCGGCGCCTGGACCGGCGGCTTCCGCAACGCCTGGTACCAGAGCGGCAGGCGCGTGCTGCCGCTGGTCACCGTGACCTGCAATTTCACCAAGCCCATGGGCGACACCCCCTCGCTGCTCAGCATCGACGAGGTGAGCACGTTCTTCCACGAGTTCGGCCATGCGCTGAACGCGCTGCTCGCCGACAACCGCGCCCGCACCACCTTCATCCCCTGGGATGCGGTGGAGCTCCCCTCGCAGATCATGGAGCACTGGGTGCTCGAGCCCGAGATGCTGAAGCTCTATGCCAAGCATTATCAAACCGGCGAAGTCATCCCCGCGACGCTGGTGGAGAAGCTCAAGAAGAGCGGCCTGTTCAATCAGGGTTTTGAGACAGTCGAGTTCCTGGCCGCCTGCATCCTCGACATGGACCTGCACCAGGTGGAGAATATGTCCAACGTTAACATGACGCGCTTCGAGGACAAGGCCATGAACGCCATAGGCCTGATCCCCGAGATCCTGCCGCGCTACCGCTCCACCTATTTCACCCACATCGTTGGCGGCTATGCGGCCGGCTACTACAGCTACATGTGGTCGGAAGTGCTGGACTGCGATGCCTTCGAGGCCTTCAAGGAGACCTCGCTGTTCGACAGAAAGACAGCGACCTCATTCCGCCGCAATGTCCTGGAAAAGCTGGGCACCGAGGACTCCATGACGCTGTACAAGAAATTCCGCGGCCGCGAGCCGAAGATCGAGCCGCTGCTGAAAAAGCGCGGGCTGCTGTAGGCTTGATGGTTTGATTTTATGCTGGGGCGGCCCTTGCGGCCGCCCTTTTTTTTTCTTGCTCTTCCCGTCCTTTTCTGTTAAAAATACGGTTTGAAAAAGTACTTGCCACTTTTCCTCATCGGTCTGGCCTTTCTGCCGCCCGTGGCGAATCTTGCTGAAGAGAGGAAAGCCGAGCGGCAGAGCAGCGCCACCCTGGTCGTGGAATACGGCCTCGATTCCCTGGAACGGCGCTATTACCATCCCGCTTTCCGCTTCGACTTCCCCTGGCGCGGCGGCAGCTTCTTCAGCCAAGTGGAGTACCACTCGCGGATGAACGGCCGCCTGCAGGGGGCCATCGACTACTGGGTCGATGTCGGTTTGCGCAAGGATATCGGCGAACGGCTCCGTTTCGAGGTGCGCCTGAACCATTTCTGCCGCCACCGGACCGTGGACGATACGTCCTATGTCTGGAATTTGAACGAAGTCCTGGCCGGGGCTTCCTGGTGCGGGAAAAACTTCAGCCTGGCGCTGGGCGCCGGCGGTTTCATCGGCGGCAGCGAAGGCTACCGGCAGCTGGCAACGGCCGCTGCCGAATGGCGGGGCTTCCTCTTCCCCGAGCTATCTCTCGATGCAGAACTGAAGCTGGTGAATTTCGCGCACCTTTACCACGAACTCGGCTTTTCCCTGGCCTTGAGCAGGGCGGTCGACCTGTTTTTCAAGAAT
>JAQUQF010000237.1 GCA_028749105.1 Acidobacteriota bacterium
ACTAGTCACCAGCCCGATCTTGACGTAGTCGAAGAACATGGAGACCAGACCGAGCAGCAGGACCAGGGAGAGGATGCGGATGTTGCTCGCCGCCAGGACCGGCCATTCGGTCGTCGCCCGGCGGTGGACGCTCTCCAGCAGGGCCTTGAGCAGCGGCAGGAATATCCCAAGGAGGAGCAGGTAGGCGGGGATGGAGAGGAGGAAGAGGCGCAGGAAGCGCCAAAAATAGAGGCCGCTGTCGTGAAAAAAATCGGCCAGGGTCGTTTGCGCTTCGGGACGGTTCAGGCAGCCGATGACGCCGCCGTTGAGGAATACCGAAAGGAGCAGGTAGAGGATCACGGCCAGCAGCACGAGTCCGAGATATGCCGGGGCGGCGTTGAGGTAGCGGCTGCTGAGATCGGTCAACCAGTCAACATCCAGATGTGCCAGGACATTGTCGGCTGAGAGCGAATGGGACAGCTGGCCGTGGATGACGAAGGCGAGCGGAGCGATGACCAGGAGGGAAAAGAGAAGATTGACCGCCCAGAGGCGGAAAGCCAGGCGATGCTTGCGGAGAGTCAGGCCCAGGCCCCGGATGAATAGTTTGAAGATCGACATGGGTCCTCCTCAGCTCAGGGCGCTGGCGAACTGCAGCAGGTTCTGCAGCCAGAACAGCAGCTTGCCCGACCAGCGCAGGGCGCCGACAACCCTCGACTTGACCACATAGCTGTTGTTGCTCAGATCGCGATCAATCAGGAATATGCCGTCAGGATCGATCCGGGCGTATTTGACCTTGCTGGGGCCCTCGTAGATATACTCTGTCCAGCGCCCCTGCCCGTCCCAGTTTTCGATCTTCCTGGCGCCGTTCTCGAAGACGGTCAGGATCTTGAGCATGACGCCGGGGCCGGGCCGCGCCTCGCCCAGGCGCCTGACTCTGACCCGCGTGTGGAAGGTCTTATTTTTCTCTTTCCTGTCCTGCTCGCGGGCGGTCTGTACCGTGGTTTCTACCTTTTTCCCCTGGCGTTCGAACACCCCCCGGGGCGTCGACGCTGCGGTCGAAACCGCGTATTCCACGGCGTAGTCCCACTCCTTGGCCGCGAAGAACAGCTCATCGAAGAACCAGTTCAGGTTGCGGCCGCTGGCCTCATTGGCCGTGGCGATGAAATCGCGGGTCGTTGGGTGGCGGAAGCGGAAGCGAGTGTGGAAGGCGCGCATGACGCGCAGCATGGCCTCCTTGCCGATGAAGTTCTCCAGCGTGCGCAGGTTGGTCGCCGCCCGCATGTACACGTTCATGGCATAGCTCAAGGAAGAGGAAAAGCGCCAGGAGATGGTCGTCACCGGGTCCAGCATGGCGGCGTGGACTCCCGCCAGGCGGTCCAGCTCCAGGTCGGAATACTTGAAGGAGCCGCTGTAGCGGGTGAGGGGGATGCCGGCCAGGATCATGGGGAAGGAACCCTGGCCATAGGCCTTGGCCAGGACCTTGCCGGTGGCGTAGGTGTTGATACCCTCATCCAGCCAAGCCTCCTCGAACTCGTTGCTGGCGGCCAGGCCGTACCAGTAACCATGGCCGAACTCGTGGACGATCACCATCTCCGGGTCGTTCGTTTGCGGCGAGGGCAGGACCTGGGTGCCGGCAGTGAACAGGGTGGGGTACTCCATGCCGCCGCTGCCGCTGCCGAACGGCGGGTCGACCATGGTGACCGTCTCGTAGGGATAGGGGCCGTACCAGAGGCCGTAGTACTTGATGGCCGCGCGCAGCGCCTTGAAATGGCGCTCCACCTGGCCGCGGTGCTCGGGGTTGATCAGCAGGATCATCTTGACGTCGGGGAGCCGGATCGCCTCCAGTGGAAGTCGCAGGGCGCCGGCGACCTCGCGGTACTCGGCCTCGCTCACTTCCCTGGCGGCGATGAAGTCACGCTCGATGCGCATGTAGTCGGGGTCGGCGGTCCAGGCGAAATCATGGATGCGCTCCTGGGCGAAGGTGTACGTCGTCGTCCCAGCGGCCTTATCGCTGCGGCTGGAGATTCCCTTGCCCGATGCACCCACAACGTATTCCCGGGGCACGGTGATGTGGACGCGGAAGTCGGCGAAGTCGGCGAAAAATTCGCTGTCCAGGTGGTACTGGTGGCAGTTCCAGCCTTCTCCCTCCTGGTAGACGCCGGGCTTGGGGAACCATTGGCCGATGAAGTAGCCGTTGTGATAGTAGCCGGAGCGGCGGACGGTCCTGGGGATCCTCGCCTGGAAGCCGATTTCCAGCTCAGCCGTCTCGCCGGGGGCCAGGGGCTTCGGCAATGCCACGCGCATGACTGTCTGGTCATCGGCATGGCGCGGCAAGTCGGGGGTGATAAATGTCATCGTCGGCGCCAGGTCGGATCCGTCCTTCAGGCGGATCTTCCCGATGTCGATCCAGCCCCAGTCACCGTCCTTGACGTCGGTGTCGCCGTGGAACTCGCCTGACGGATCTTCGATGCGGGCTTCTTCCATCAGGGCGCTTCTTTCATTTTTGAAGGCATTCCAGTAGAGGTGGAACCAGATGTCCGGGACCGTGTCGCGGCTGGTGTTGGTCCAGCGGATGATCTCGCGGCCGTGCAGCATTTTGTGCGCTGGGTCGAGGCGGACCCAGATCTCATACTGCAGCGGCAGCGGTGATTCGGGCGTCGGGGACTGGGCCGCAGCCAGAAGCGGGGTAAGCAGGAATAAAATGCTGAGGGCCTTCTTCATGCACGCACCTCCCGGGGATAGCATTATCCGTTAAACGGGAATATCCATGCAATAGTTCAAGGCGTCTCTCCAACTCACCCCAACCCCTTTCTTGAGAAGAGAGGGGCAGGAGTCATATTCACTCCCCCTCTCTTGGAGAAGAGAGGTACGCATCGCTATGCCAAGGTTTTACGAGGCATCCAGCGATGCCATCCCGCAACGCGGGGGGGCTGGGGGGTGAGTTGTTTAAAGTGAATCCGTGTCAGGAGGAATGGTGCCTAGATCAGCGGCCAGGTCTGCGTGGGCAGGTAGAAGATCATCTCCACCTGGGTGCCGACTCCCTTTTCGGAGATGATCACCAGCTTGTCGGCGAAGCGCTTCATGTTGGCGATGCCCATGCCGGCGCCGAAGCCGCGCTCGCGGATATGGTCGGGGGCGGTGGAGTAGCCCTCCTTCATGGCCTTGTCCAGGTCCTCGATGCCGACGCCGTTGTCCACCACGCGCACGATGAAGCGGTCCTCATCCTGATAGAAATAGATGTCGCCCTGGCCCTTGCTGTGGATGACGACGTTGGTCTCGGCCTCGTAGGTGGCCACTCCGACGCGGCGCACGATGTCGTTGTGGAAGTTCTTGCCGGTCAGGAACTGCTTGAGCATGGCGGCGCCGGTGCCGGCGGCGTCGATGTCGCTGCTGTCGATCTGGTAGTGGAAATTGGCTTCCTCGAACTTCAGCTTCTCGCCGGTGATGGCCGAGTATTCGGTGTTCAGGGTGCTGGTGCGCTTCTGGTCGTGGATGTAGATGAGGTTGAACTTCTCCAGGATGCCGTGCAGGATGTCTTCCTTGGTGATGATGCCGCAGACGCGCCGGTCGTCGTCGACCACCGGGAAGCGGCCGTACTTGAAGCTCTCGAACTTTTCCACCACCGCCGCCAGCGAGTCGCCCCGGTGGATGGTGACGACCTGGGTGCTCATGATGCGGCGGATGGGGTCGTTGATCTTGTTGAACTCCAGGGCGTGGATGATGTCCTCGATGCTGATGATGCCCACCAGGCGCCGGTTCTC
>JAQUQF010000238.1 GCA_028749105.1 Acidobacteriota bacterium
TTTCTCCTTCAGCGGTACCTGGAAACGGCGTTTTCCTTGATCTTCTCGAATATCTCGGTATTGAAGCGGATCTTGTAGGCGTCCTTCTTGCTCATCAGGAAAGAGTTGAAGCGGCTGTTGCCGGCTTCATCCAGGCGGCGGCGGTAATAGGCTTCCCGCTCGCGGGCGAAATCGGCGTCGCCGACGACCTTCTTGCTCTTCAGCTTGATGACGGCCGCGGCGGTCTTCAGCGCCAGCGGCGGGGAATAAGATCCCTCATTCATGGCGAATACGGCATCGTCCAGACCGGGGGTCTCCGGCAGGTCGGCCAGGCGGTTGCCGCGCTGGTAGGTGGCGGTCTCGGCCTTGAGCCCTTCCTTCTTCAGGAATTCTTCGACCTTGGCGGCATCGGCCAGCTTGTTCAGTTCACCGGCTATCCTTTGCGCGCGCGCCATTTGCAGCCCCAGCTTCCTGGCGGTCAGCACCTCCTGGCGCACCCGCTCCTTCGCCTCCTCGAATTTCTCGGGTTCGGGCCTGACAATTCGGGTCAGACGCACGACGGCGATGCCATCGGGGAGCTCCAACGGTTGGGAGATTTCGTTCTCGTTCATGGCGAACAGTTTCTGCGAGATATAGCCCTGCTCGTCGACATCCTTGATAGGCTGGCCCTGGGTCAGCAAGCCGCTGTCCCTGACTTTTTCAGCCAGTTTGCCGGCCCCTTCCTTCAGGTTGCCGGCCTTCTTGATCTTTTCATATGCTTGGCCGATCCGTTCAGCGGCCAGCTTTTTCAGCTTCTCGTTCTCAAGGACACCGTGAATGCGAACCTTGACCGCGTTGTAGTCCTCCTGCTGCTCACCGACCTTCTCGGAGGCGAAGAGGATGGAGAACCCGTTGCCCGCATCCACCGGCGAGGAGATCGCCTGGGGCTTGAGGGTGTCGATCATGGCCTTTTCCTGGGCGGAGAAGGATTGCCAGTTCCAGTACCCCCAGTCGCCGCCCTCCTTGGCCTTCTCGTCCCCCGACATTTCTCTGGCCCGGGCAGCGAAATTGTCGGGCGTCAGCGCGGCGGCGGCTGCTTCCATCCTCTTCAGGACCTCCTCGCGCGTCTGGGCATCATAGGCGATCCATATGCGGCTGACCCGCGTCTTGCCGGGGATGCGGAACATGGCCTTGTTCTCCTTGAAATAGGCGAAGGCATCCTCTTCCTTGACGGTGATCTCCTTCTTGAAATCGGCGAACTTCAGAACCAGCACCTCCCCCGCCCTCTTCTCGGGGCTGAGGAACAGGGAGGGGTTCCTGCCGTAAAAGTCGCGGAGCTCGTCTTCGCTGGCAACGGGCTCTTCTTTAACGTCCTGGGTCCTGAAGATGACGTACTCCAGCTCAGCCTTGTCGTTTTCCTTGCGGTAGTCGTCGCGCAGCGCGACGGGATCGAGGGTTTCTCCGGCGGTCACCAGCGCCTTCAGCTTGTCGGCGAGGAGGTCCATTTTCAGGCCCGCCTCGAAATCAGGCGCCGTCATGTGGTTGTAGGCCAGCAGCCGCTCGTACTCCTCGCTGCCGATGAAGCGGCCGTCGCGCTGAAAGGCCGGATAGGAGCGAATGGCGTTCTGCAGCTCGGCAGCGGATACATCCAGATGGAACTTCTCGGCTTCGCCCTGGATGATGCGACGGCTGATCATCCCCTGCAGCGTCTGCTCGGCGATGCCCATCTGGTTGATGGCCAGGCGGTTGAGGTTGTTGTTGAACTGCTTGTTGTACATCTCCAGGGTCTGGGCGAGGTTTTTCTGGAATTCCTCGCCGCTTATCTTGTAGCGGCCCACTGCGGCCACGTCGCGGTCCAGCCGCTCCGATTCGAAGCCGCCGGCCCCCCATTGCACAAAGATGAAGCCGATAAAGGCGGCAATGACCAGCCATAGGGTCCAGGAAAGGGATTTCACGTTGTTCCTCATGGATTTGAGCATTAGTTGACCTCCGCTCGCGTTTGGTTCTTGGTTTTTTTGTCCACTATTGTCAGGTAGACCGATACCGTGGCCCCGCTGTCGCCGTTGTTCTTGATGACGATGTTGCCCTGGTGCTCCTGGATGATGTTGTAGGCGATGGTCAGGCCGATCCCCTTTTTCTGCGTCCGGCTCTTCGTGGTATAGAACGGATCGAAGGCCTTTTCCAGGTTCTTGAAGCCGCCGCCGTTGTCGCTGATATCCACGATCACCTGGCGGCCGTCCATCGAGCGCTTCATGTCGATGACGACGCGGCCGTTGGCGATGCTGTTCTCGCGCAGCGCCTCGATGGCGTTCTCCACAATGCCCTCGAAAACCTGCCATAGCCCGAAATGATTGCCCAAAATGGTGAAATCCTCGCTGACCGGGTTGCGCACGATGGCGTACTCGCTGTTCTCCGACTGGCTGGAGAGGACCTTGACCAGCTTTTCCAGCAGGTTGGAGAGGCTGATCTCCATCTTGACCTGCTCCATGTCGGGGTTCAGCTGGTTGAGCTGGTCGATGATGTTCTTGATGCGCACGGCCTGCTTCTGGATGCTGCCCAGCTTTTCGCGTACATAGGGGCTGGCGTCCTCGCGGATGGAGATCAGGTCGACATAGCCCAGGATGCCGGTCAGCGGGTTGTTGATCTCGTGGGCAAAGCCCGAAACGATGGCGGTCAGAGACTTCTGCTTTTCGGACTGGATGATGTGCTGCTGGGTGTCGCGCAGTTCCTGCATGGCGACCTGGAGCTTGCGGTTGGACTCGTTCAGCTCGCGGGTGCGCACGGCGATCTGCTTCTCCAGGCCGCGTTGGGTGGCCTCGATCTCGCTCATCATGCTCTCGATCTTCTCGGCCATGTCGTTGAACTGGCTGCCCAAATAGGAGAACTCGTCGTTGGATTGGATCTGGATGCGGTGGGAAAAGTTCCCGAAGCTGACCTTCTCCAAACCGTCCTTCAACAGCTGGATGGGTTCGGTCAGCCTCCGGTTGATGAACATGATGCTGGCGATAAAGAACGCCAGCAGCACCGTTGAGATGACGATGATGTACCGGCGCAGTTGGCCCAGGAAGGCGCGGTTCTCCTCATTGGAGCGGCCGAAAAGGATGCGTCCCCACACCGTATTGTCATTGGCAGCTTTCACCGGCATGCCGGCCAACAGATAGGGGCGGCCGTCGAGGTCGGCCTCGGCGATCTCGCCGTCATCGGCGTCGTGATAGGGCGCCAGCTCGTTGCGGAGCCGGTCGGGGCCCTTGAAAAAGATCTCCTTGCCCTGGGCGTCAAACATCATAATGAAGTCCCGATCATTATCCTTGAGGAGTTCGCTGGCCAGTTCCTGCAGCTTGTTGCCGTTGAAGTAAATGAAATCCGGCTCGGCCAAGTTCTCGAAATGCTTCGCCAGGCGTGTAAAATTCTTCCTGGTCATGCGGTTGTTGGCCGCGTGGACCATCGTAAAAACGGCCAAGGAAAAGATCGCAATGAACGCCAAGCTGAGCAGGACGAAATAAAGCAGGAACTTGGCGCGCAGCGTATTTTTCTTGAACATTTGTTTAGGCCCTATTTTATTATATTTATGGTCAAATAGCAATGAGGAAAACCGAAGCTGGGGAAGAAACGCGCCTTGCCGGTGCTCAGTCGAAGATTTCGCGGATGACCTGCGGCGAGTTGCGCCAGTCGGGGACAACCTTGACGTGCAGGTCGAGGAACACCTTTTTGGCAAAGTATTCCTCCAGGGCGGCGCGCCCCTCGATGCCGATGCGCTTGATCAGC
>JAQUQF010000239.1 GCA_028749105.1 Acidobacteriota bacterium
ACGATGAAGCTCCATTCCCCCTTGGCATTGGTGACGGTCTGATCCTTCAGCCCGCCTTTCTCGTATTCCAGCTTGCCGGTGGCGTTGGCGACCGGCTCCCCTTTTTCATTGACCACGGAGCCGGTCAGACGGCCCTTGCCGCGTCCGGCCTGAGCGTAGGCCGATGCCGAGATGACCAGCACGCAGGCCACGATGGCCCAGATCTTTTTGTTCATTCTATTCATGTCCTCATACCTCCTGTGGTTCGCCGTTCCCCGGCGGTTGGATTAGACGGATTCATGGCTTGCTTTTCTTCAGCTCGTCGACCTTTTTCCTGATGGCAGGCTGCTTGGGACTGATGGCCAGCGATTTCTCCCAGGCCTTCAGGGCTTCCGCCTTGTCGCCCAACTGGATGAAGCATTCGCCGATCTGGTTAAAGACATTGACGTTGGCGCCGAAATGGGTGATGTGCTCGGCGTACTGGCTGATCGCCTCCGCGTACTCCCCCAGGCCCTGGCAGGCCTGCCCCAGGGGCAGGAGGAATTCGAACCGCGACTGCCCCTTGACCATGGGCAGGGCGATCGCTTTGGCCTTGGCATATTCTTTTTTCTGCAGCAGCAGCTGGCAGTAGTCGATGCCGAGGCGGGTCTGGCCCGGGTTTTTCCGGAAAGCCGCCTCCAGAAGGGGCAGGGCCCGTTCCGGGTCGCCCTTCTGGACATACTGGCGGCCCAGTTCGTTCAGGAACAGCGAAAAATCGTCGGCAGCGGTGGGAACAGACACGACCCAGGGGCGAGGCAGGGAAGGCTGGGGCGTGATGAAGAATTCGGCGCGTTCCGACAGGATCCTTTTTCCGCCCCCATCAAGCAGCGTGACGGAAACAGTGTAGTAGGCGGCCGCCTGCCCCTTCAGCGGCAGAGTCTCGATCACATTGGGAAGGGAGGTGGCGCGATCGCGAAGTGCGATCGTCCTGTCGAGGACTTTCTCTTCGCTGCGGAAAAGGGCAAATTCGAGGCGGCCGTCCTTTTCAAGCCCCGGAGCAAGGCCATGGAGCTGGAAAAAAACCACCAGGTCGTCGGAGGCAAGGAAATCATTGCGCGGCGAAGTCAGCAGATGGTTGTTGTCGAAGCGGAAGGGCTTGTAGGCGGCGACGCTGGCGGCGTTGACGTTGCGATTGGCCAGCAGCAAAGGCGACATCCCTAGTTTTTCCTCGGCCGGGATGACGAAATCCTTTTCCAGCGAGGTGAATTCCTTGGTGGTCAGGTTTTTCAGGAATACGGTGATGTGCCAGCTCCCTGGAATGACCGGCATCATGTCCTGGAAGCTGAAAAGCTTGTCCTTCACCGTCTGCATCTGGTTTTCGGTCAACTCGATGGGAATTTTCCGGGATATCTGGGAGATCATCTTGCCGGAGCGGTCGGAAATACTGCCTGAGATCTCGATGGTCGTGTAATACTTGCCCTTGTACTCCTCCATGGAGAGGCGCCTGGGCTCGATCAGGTAATGGATGAAATAATACCCCGAGCGGTCGCGGGCGACATGGAGCTGGGAACTGCTTTCGATGAAATTGTCGGCGTATTCGATCTCGACCTTCCCCCTGAACTTGAGGAAATTCTTGGCGTAGACGCTATTGATCTTCCGCTGGGGGGTCATGGGGATCTTCTCGCGGATGAGCAGGTCGGAGGCCATCGAGGGGGTGTTGCCGATGGGCTCGTTGGAGATGAGCGAAAGCGAGATCTGGGCCACTTGCGGTTCGATATCGAGCAGCTCGTTGTAGGCTTCCGTGTACGCTTTGGGATCGCCCTCGTAGTTGCGCATCAGGGCCGTGGGACCATATTTGAGCGGCGAATACAGCTCGTATTCCCCGCCTCCGTCTCTCTTGAAAAAGACCACGTTGAACGAATCGGGCAGCCCCAATGCCGCCATCCCCTGGTAGAACCAGATGATCGTCGGATAGATCTCATTGACATTCTCGAAGCGCTGGATCTGGTGCGGCGGGCCCAGCGTGATGTAGATGCGGCCCATGTCGGTGCGCCAGCCCGGGCCCGGGGAATCCTTGCCGAACCAGTTGTTGGCATAGGCGATGCGCTTGTAATGCTCGACCTTGTACTCGTTTTCGGGCAGGTTGGGGTTGGGGTTGCGCTGCTTCCAGAAAGCGCTGATGAAGGTATCGCGCTCGCGGTCCGATTCCAGCTGCAGGAACACCTCCTTTTCGGAGGGAGTGATGATGTACACGACCTCCTCGGTCAGCCAGGTGCGGTGCTGCGGCGGCAGCTTTTTCAGGAGCTCCTTCTCGGTTTCGGCAGACAGGGAAAGGCAGAACGCCAGGACAGCGAATGCGGCAAGAGCTTTTTTCATCATCGGCCTCGCTGAATCGATATTCATTGCATTGATTATAGCACTCCGCTTGCATCTTGACAAGAAAAGCGCGGAGCTCCCGGCCGCGCATTTCCAGGTTCATCCTTGCCGCGGAATTCGCGAGTCGGGAAAAAGTCCCACTCTCTTCAGAGAATTTCCGCCTGCCGCGTTCAAATAAATGCACTTTTAAACTTTTCCTGAAGAGAATCACCGTAATTGGCCCGATCCATGGTGAAAAAAGCCATGCATGCCTTGCAAGGCAACGCGATCCCCCTCTCGGGCCATCCCCTGAAAGCCGCTTCCACTCATCATTTCCAGTTGGCGGCCGAATTCATTCCGGCTTTTTTGCAGCTTCTACCCGCTTTGGCACGAACATTGCATCCAATCAGTGTTTTGTCATTTTAAAAAGGAGGACAAACAAAATGAGTACTGCCAAAAGGTACGCGCTGTTGGCGATCTGCCTGCTCCTGTGCGCAGGACTGCTGACCGCCCAGCAAACCACCGCCAAGATCTTTGGCGTCGTGCAGCTTGAGGACGGCTCGCTGGTCCCCGGCGTCACTGTCGAGGCCACCAGCCCCAAGCTGGTCGGCAAGACCACCGCGGTCACCGACGAGAACGGCAGCTTCAGGCTGCTCAACCTGGCTCCCGGCACCTACAAGCTGATCTTCAGTCTTGAGGGTTTCCAGTCTGTCGTGCGGGAAAACGTCCATCTTGCACTGGAGCAGACCCTCAACCTAAAGATCGAGATGAAGCTCGGCAACCTGAACGAGGTCGTCACCATCACCGGCCAGGTCGCCCAGATCGACGTCAAGAGCACGGCCAAGGGCATGACCCTGACCAAAGACGTCTTCCAGACCCTGCCCAAGGGCCGCAACTTCGACTCGCTGGTCACCGCCATCCCGGGCGTCTCCAATGAGCCTCTGGGGGCGGGCGGCATGTCGGTTGACGGCGCCTCGGGCCTGGAGAACATGTATTACGTCGACGGCGCCGACACCACCAACATCACGACCGGCCGCTCGGGCCAGAACGTGTCGTTCGACTTCGTCGATGAAGTCCAGGTGAAGGCCTCCGGCTACGCTGCCGAATTCGGCGGCTCGCTGGGCGGCGTCATCAACGTCGTCACCCGCTCGGGCGGCAACTCGTTCCACGGCGAGGTCGTCGGCTACTACAGCGGCTCCGCCCTGCGCGCCGGCTACGGCCCCTTCCTGGACCTGGACTTCAACGACGATTCCAAGGCCGTCCAGCATCCGTATGACAGTTACTTCGGGGTGGAAGACGACTACAATCTCGAAGGCGGCTTCAACCTCGGCGGCTACATCGTAAAGGACAAGCTCTGGTTCTTCGGCTCGGTCATCCCG
>JAQUQF010000240.1 GCA_028749105.1 Acidobacteriota bacterium
CCGAATCCGGCGATGGCGCCGCTGGCCCGCAGGGCCCGGACCCGGCTGGCGGCGACCGCGGGCAGGATGCGGCAGCGCTCGCCGATGGCGGCCAGCGACAGGCGGCCATTGCGGCTGAGCTCGGCCTGGAGACGGCGGTCGATGGGATCGATGCCCAGCGCTCCCCCGCTGTTCTCGAGCACGATCGGCGCGCAGGCGGCACCGGGATGGCCCCCCGCGGGGGCCAGAAAGCGCCAGGGAAAAAATTCGATGCGCGTGGCCAGCGAGAAGTAGCGCTCCTGGAAGAGCGAGCCGAACTGCCCCAGGATGTCGTCGTAGGCAGCCTCGAATGCCGGCACGCCCTGGGCCCAGACCACGAACTCCAGGTCGAAGTCGCCGTCGAGCTGCGTCAGCCAGGAGACCTCGGAGCGGGTGACGAGGTGGTCGATCAGCTCCTTTTCCCGCGTCTCGCTCAGGCGCTGGAACTTGACGAAGACGCGGAAGTGGTCGAAACCCAGGCGGAAGATGTTGGGGATGGCGAAAAATCCTGTCAATACCCCGCGGCGCTGCAGGCCGCGCAGCCGGTAGCCCAGGCGCTGCTTGGAGACGCCCAGCCTGGCGGCCATGCGGGTCAGGCTCTCGCGGCCGTTCAAGCTCAGTTCACTCAGCAGGGCCAAGTCCGTTTCATCGAATGAATTTTCAAAATTCATTTGTCTAAAATATATCATTATTTTTTTACAATAACTACTTTATTATTTATTTTATATATATTTGTAATATTTTAAAAATTTTTATCATATTTTCAATAATTAATCAGCAAAGATATGCTATAGATTGCATGTCAGCCCTGATCGCGCCAAAGGCGCGGGGCAGGAGGTCATTGGCCATGAGCGAAGATCGACGCATTCACGAGCACCCGGTCCTCCCGGTGGATGCCGGGGAGACGGTCACATTCTATTGGAACGGCCAGCCCCTCACAGGGAAGAAGGGCGAGGCCCTCTCCTCGGCCCTGATCGCCGCCGACGTCTCGGCTTTCGGCCGCAACGCCCACGACCACGCGCCGCAGGGGATCTTTTGCGCCAACGGCCAGTGCTCCAAGTGCCTGGTGATCGCCGACGGCAAGCCGGTGAAATCGTGCATGACGCCGCTGGCCGCCGGCATGAAGGTGAACGCGGCCGACGACCTCCCCGAGCTGCCGGCAGCGGACAAGGCGCCCGCGCCCGGCAAGGTCCCGGAGCTCGCCACCGAGGTGCTGATCATCGGCGCCGGCCCGGCGGGGCTGTCGGCCGCCGTCGAGCTGGGGCGGCTGGGCGTTGCCACCCTGCTCATCGACGACAAGCACGAGCCCGGCGGCAAGCTGGTGCTGCAGACCCACAAGTTCTTCGGCTCGGTCGAGGACTCGCAGGCCGGCACCCGCGGCATCCGCATCGGCCGCAAGCTGGCCGAAGCCGTCGCCGCCGACCCGCACGTGACGGTCTGGCCCGACAGCACCGTCCTCTACGTCTATTCCGACCGCAAGGTGGGCATCCTGCGCGATGGGAAATACATCCTGGTCAGCCCCAAGGTTATCCTCAACGCCGCCGGCGCCCGCGAGAAGTCGCTGGTCTTTCCCGGCAACCACCTGATCGGCGTCTACGGCGCCGGCGCCTTCCAGACCCTGGTCAACCGCGACCTGGTGCGCCCCTCGAGCCGCCTGTTCATCGTCGGCGGCGGCAACGTCGGGCTGATCGCCGGCTACCACGCCATCCAGGCGGGGATCACCGTGGTCGGCCTGGCCGAGGCGCTCCCCGAGTGCGGCGGCTACAAGGTCCACGCCGACAAGCTGAAGCGCCTGGGCGTCCCCATCTACACCGCGCACACCGTGCTGTCGGCCAACGGCAGCGAGCGCGTCGAGTCGGTGACCATCGCCAAGGTCGACGAGCGCTTCCGGCCGCTCCCCGGAACGGAGCAGACCTTCGCCTGCGACACCCTGCTGGTGGCCGTCGGCCTCGACCCCATCGCCGAGTTCACCGCCCAGGCCCTGGCGGCCGGGCTGCCCGTCTTCGCCGCCGGCGACGCCGCCGAGATCGCCGAGGCCTCGTCGGCGATGTTCAACGGCCGCATCGCCGGGCTGAACGTCGCCCGGGCGCTGGGCGCCGCAAGCGGCGAGGTCCCCGCCTCCTGGAAGGCCAAGGCCGAGCTCCTGAAATCCCACCCCGGCAAGGTCGAGCCCCAGGTCTTTCCCGAGGGCGAGGAGGGGGTGATGCCGGTGATCCACTGCCTGCAGGAGATCCCCTGCAACCCCTGCTCGACCATCTGCCCGACCAACTCCATCCAGCTCGAGAACGACCCGCTGCTGGGGCTGCCGCGCTACAAGGGGCGCTGCATCGGCTGCGCCAAGTGCGTGCTCATCTGCCCTGGCCTGGCCATCACCCTGGTCGACTACCGCCGCGACAAGGAGAACCCCATCGTCACCCTCCCCTACGAGATGTCGCACGTGCCGCTGGCCGTCGGCTCCAAGGTCAAGGCTGTCGACATCGACGGCAACCCTCTGGGCGAGTTCGAGGTGGCGGCGCTGCAGCAGAACCGCGAGAACCTCACCCGCCTGGTGCGCCTGCGCGTGCCGCGCGCTTTGGCCAAGCGCGTGGTCGCCTTCCGCCTTCAGGACACTGCGGCGACCGAGCCGCTGCCCGCGTCCACAACCGCCGCCGCACCCGATGAAAACCGGGCCATGGCCTGCCTGTGCGAGCGCGTGTCGGCCGAGGAGGTGCGCCGCCTCATCCGCTCCGGCGTCACCGACATCAACCAGATCAAGGCCGTCACCCGCGCCGGCATGGGCGCCTGCGGCGGCAAGTCGTGCGACACCCTGATCCGCTCCGTCTTCCGCCAGGAAGGGATCGACCCCGGCCGCATCACGCCCGGCACCAAGCGCCCCCTGTTCGTCGAGGTGCCACTTGGCACCCTGGCCGGCACGGGCAGCGAAAGCCAGGGAGAATGACCATGAAAAAGAATCATGACGTGATCGTGATCGGCGCCGGCTCGGTCGGCGTGCCCGCCGCCCTCTCCCTGGCCCGCGCCGGCCTCTCGGTCCTGGTCCTCGATGAGCGGCCTTCGCCGGGGCAGCTCAGCAACAAGAAAGCCATCGGCGGCATCCGCGCCACCCACTCCGATTTCGGCAAGATTCGCGTCTGCCAGCGCAGCATCGAGATCTTCGCCGGCTGGAAAGAGAAGGAGGGCGACGAGATCGGCTGGCTGAGCAATGGCTACAGCTACCCCGCCTACTCCCCCGACATGGAGAAGAAGCTGAAGGAGCTGATGAAGGTGCAGCACTCCTTCGGCCTGAACATCCGCTGGGTCTCGCCGGCTGAGTACAACGAGCTGGTCCCGGGCATTTCCATGGAGGGTTTGCGCGGCTCCACCTACTCCCCCGAGGACGGCAGCGCCTCGCCGCTGCTGGCCGTCAACGCCTTCTACTTCAAAAGCATCGCCGCCGGCGCCGAATACCGCTTCGGAGAGAAGGTCACCGCCCTGACCATGGAGAAGGGGAAGGTGAAGTCCGTCGTCACCGACAAGGGCGAATACTCCTGCGCCGAGGTGATCAATGCCGCCGGCGCCCATGCCCGCGAAGTCGCCCGCCTGGCCGGCCTAGATGTGCCGGTCGAGCCCGACAACCACGAGGGGGCGATCAGCGAGCCGGTCAAGCGCTTCTTCGGCCCCATGGTGGTCGACATCCGCCCCGAGCCCGGCTC
>JAQUQF010000241.1 GCA_028749105.1 Acidobacteriota bacterium
CTTTTCTTGATGGCCTTTTTGATCAGCTCGATGGCCTCGTCGGCGGGCAAAATGCGCGAGATCTTGAAGAAGGCGGCCTGCATGACCGAGTTGATGCGCTTGCCCAGCCCGACCTCATCGGATATTTTCAGGGCGTTGATATTGAAGAACTTGATCCTGCGGGTGATGATCGTTTCCTGCATGTCGCGGGTCAGGTGGTCGAACACCTCGTCGTTGCTCCACTCGGAGTTGAGCAGGAAGGTGCCGCCCTCCTTGACGCCAGCGAGCACGTCATAGCGCCCGATGTAGGCCGGGTTGTGCAGGGCGACGAAGTCGGCCGATGTCGACAGGTAGGGGGCGCGAATGGGGCTCTTGCCGAAACGCAGGTAGGAGATGGTGATGCCGCCCGACTTCTTCGAATCGTAGGAAAAATACCCCTGGGCGTACATGTCGGTATTGTCGCCGATGATCTTGATCGAATTCTTGTTGGCGCCGACCGTGCCGTCCGAGCCCAGGCCCCAGAAGATGCAGCTGATGGTATCGCTGTTTTCTATGGAAAGGTCTTCGGCCACCGGCAGCGAACGCTTGGAGACGTCGTCGTTGATGCCCACGGTGAAATCGTGGAAGCAGGCGCCGTCCAGGTGGTCGAAAACGGCCTTGACCATGGCCGGGGTGAAC
The DNA here is from genome assembly GCA_028749105.1 of Acidobacteriota bacterium. GTDB lineage: Bacteria > Acidobacteriota > Aminicenantia > UBA2199 > UBA2199 > UBA2199. The sequence continues at coordinate 658 of JAQUQF010000241.1, forward strand.
TCCTTGGAGCTGAGGCCGTAGCGGCCGCCGACGATGCTCAGGCCCCTGCCGGCGAGGGCGGTGGCCACGTCCATGTACAGGGGCTCGCCCAGGGCGCCGGGCTCCTTGGTGCGGTCCAGGACCGCGATCTTCTTCACCGACTTGGGCAGGGCATCGACCAGGGCCTCCAGGGAGAAGGGCCGGTAGAGGCGGACCTTGATCAGACCCAGCTTGGCCCCCTTTTTGTTCAGGTAGGCCACGGTCTCCTCGATGGTCTCGCAGGCCGAGCCCATGGCGACGATGATCTTTTCCGCCTGGGGATGGCCGACGTAGTCGAACAGCTTGTAGTGGCGGCCAGTCTTCTTGCCGACGATGTCCATGTATTTCTGCACGATGCCCGGGACCTTGTCGTAATAGAGGTTCACTGTCTCCCGGCCCTGGAAATAGACATCGGGAGTCTGCTGCCCGACCTTGAGCACCGGGCGGTCGGGGCTCAGGGCGCGCTTGCGGAAATCCTCCACCAGCTTCATGTCCAGGAGCTCCGCCAGGGTCTCGTAGTCGATCATGTCCACTTTCTGGATCTCATGCGAGGTGCGGAAACCGTCGAAAAAATTGAGGAAAGGGACCCACGATTCCAGCGTGGCCAGGTGCGAGACCACGGCCAGGTCCATGATCTCCTGGACCGAGGCGGCGGCCACCAGCGCGAAGCCGGTGTTGCGCACCGACATGACGTCGGAGTGGTCGCCGAAAATGGAGAGGGCCTGGCAGGCCAGCGAACGGGCCGAGACGTGGAACACCGTGGGCAGCATCTCGCCGGCGATCTTGTGCATGTTGGGGATCATCAAGAGCAACCCCTGCGAGGCGGTGAAGGTCGTGGTCATGGACCCGGCCGAAAGCGCCCCGTGCACGGCTCCGGAAGCGCCGCCCTCGGACTGCAGCTCGATGACTTCCACTTCCTGGCCGAAGATGTTCTTGCGGCCGCCGGCGGCCCAGGCATCGGCGAGCTCGCCCATGACCGAGGAAGGGGTGATCGGATAGATGGCCGCCACGTCGCTGTACGCATAGGCCACATGGGCCGCTGCGGTATTGCCGTCGATGGTCGCTTTCTTGATGCTCATTTTGTGTTCTCCTTGGTTTTCGGGAAAAAGCCGGGAAGAAAGAGCGCCGTGGACGCCGGGTCTCCTGCGGCCCTTCCGAGATTAATTAAAAAAAATGGTAACACATAAATATATAAACTGTCAAATTCGAATTCAGCCGCCTTTTAAGGACTAAAAATCGTTGGCCAGCGAAAAATCCTCAGCGCCGGCCGAAGATCGAGCCCAGGATGCCGCGGATGATCGAGCGCCCGATCTGGCTGCCCATGGAGCGCGTCGTGCTCTTGACCACCGACTCGAGCAGGCTGTCGCGCTGCCGGCCCTTGGGCCTGGCGGCCTCCTTGGCGGCGGCGGCTTTGGCCTCGTCCTCCTGCTTCTTCTCGATGCGGCGCTGCAGCAGCTCGTAGGCCGACTCGCGGTCGACGTTCTTTTCGTACTTCCCGTAGAGAAGGGACTGACGGATGATCTCCCCGCGCTGGCCGTCGTCGATTGCACCGATCTGGCTCCAGGGCGGGTAGATGAAGGCGCGCTCGACGATGCCCGGCATCCCCTTCTCGTCAAGCAGCGAGACCAGGGCCTCGCCGACGCCGAGCTGGGTGATGGCCGTCTCCACGTCGACCTTGGGGTTGGTGCGGAAGGTGGTGGCCGCCGCGCGCACCGCCTTCTGCTCGCGCGGAGTGAAGGCGCGCAGAGCATGCTGCACGCGGTTGCCCAGCTGGCCGAGAATGACATCGGGGACGTCGAGCGGGTTCTGGGTTACAAAATAGATGCCCACCCCCTTGGAGCGGATCAGGCGCGCCACCTGTTCGATCTTCTCTTCGAGCGCCCGGGGGATGTCGTTGAACAGCAGGTGGGCCTCGTCGAAGAAAAAAACCAGCTTGGGCTTCTCGACGTCGCCGACCTCGGGCAACTGCTCGAACAGCTCGGAAAGCAGCCAGAGCAGGAAGGGGGCGTATATCCGGGGCGTCTGCATCAGCCGGTTGGCGGCCAGGATGTTGACCACGCCGCGCCCCTGGCTGTCGGTTTTCAGGAAATCGAAGAGGTCGAGCGCGGGCTCGGCGAATATCTTTTCGCCGCCCTGCTCTTCCAGGGACAGCAGGCTGCGCTGGATGGTGCCGATGGTCATGGTGGAGATGTTGCCGTAGGTGGTGCGGAAGCGGGCGGCGTTGTCGCCGCAGTACTGCAGCATGGAGCGCAGGTCCTTGAGGTCGATGAGCAGCAGGCCGTTGTCGTCGGCGACCTTGAAGACCAGGGTAAGGACGCCGCTCTGCGTGTCGTTGAGGTTGAGCAGGCGGGCGAGCAGCAGCGGCCCCATCTCGGAAATGGTGGTGCGCGCCGGGTGCCCCTGCTCGCCGAAGATGTCCCAGAAAGCGACCGGGCAGCCCTTCGGCGTGTAGCCGCCGATTCGCAGCTGCTCCAGGCGCTGGCTGATCCTGGCATTGCCCGCGTTGGCCTGGCTGATGCCGGAAACGTCGCCCTTGACGTCGGCCAGGAAGACCGGCACGCCGATGGAGCTGAAGCGCTCGGCCAGCACCTGCATGGAGACGGTCTTGCCGGTGCCGGTGGCGCCGGCAATCAGGCCGTGGCGGTTGGCCATCTGCGGCAGCAGGAACAGCGTCTTGTCGCCTTTGGCAATGGCGAGCGGTTCGGCCATGGAACACCTCCAAGACCCGATTCTACTTCAAATGAATGGCCCGCACAATCGCCGAAAAAAAACGAGCCGCAACGATCAGCAGCGGTTGACATCGCGGCCGCAAATGGGGGACAATGGCGCTTGGCCAGGGAAATCCCCTGAACAGGAGAAGATCGATGTTCCAGACCGAGATCCACATTGCCGTGCAAACGCTCTCATCGGACTTTTTCACCTGGCTGATGCTGCAGATCACGGCCACCGGCTATTACCAATTCGTCGTCGCCATGGTCGTCGCCGTCATGT
>JAQUQF010000242.1 GCA_028749105.1 Acidobacteriota bacterium
CGAATGGGTGTGGGGAGGACTCCAGTGCTTCTGGAACGGGGACGTCAGCGTCTGCTGCCAGGATCCCCGGGGCTTGCACATCCACGGGAACGTCATGGCGACCCCGCTCCGCGAACTGCTGAGCGCGGCCCCGGCCCGCTGCGAGTTCCGGCGCCGGTATTTCGAAGACCCGGGCCAGATCGACATCTGCCGCCGGTGCGACGACGCCTGAGCCGCGCGGTTCGCCGGCGGCAGAGGGGGTGACACGGGCTGATTACGAGCATTACTTTTCAGACCCCATACCCGATTATGATACCTACGAAGTGGTTTTTTGGGAATAGGGTGGGTGAAGTTTGTCTCGATGTCGTCTGGATTTCTGAAATAATCTGGTTGTTCATGTGCCAAGACTTGGTGTTTGCCGAAATGCTCTGATGGCCGTCCTTGACGTCATGTCAAATCCCTGTTTTAATTCGGCCACCGTTACGAAACAGCAGGAACAAGGTAAAAACGATTATGGTTTGTGGCCATGTCATAAAAGCAATTTCTTATAGCCTGGGCGTCTTCGTCTGGCTGGCGCTTGCGGAACTGGCTGTCCGTTGCCTGCCTGCAGGATTTGCGCCCGAGGTTAAGGCGCGCAAGTGCCTTGAGTACCGACCCGGGGTGGGTGTGGTCACCATCCAACCGGCCTCAACGCTGGTTCACATCAGTCCGCTGGGCTGCAACAGCATTCGTTACAACGCCTGCGGTTTCAGGGGACCCAGCCGGCCCCTTGAGAAAGATTCCGGCGAGATCCGGATCGCGGTTCTGGGGGATTCATATATCGAAGGGCGGGAAGTCCGGGATGACGAACTGTCAACGACCAGGATCGAACAGCGGATGGGGAGGCCCGTCCGGGTAATGAATTTCGGCATATGCGGGACCGGCCAGGCCGAGCAAATCCCGCTCTACAGGAACCTGGTGAGACGATTCAAGCCCGATCTCGTCATCGTCTGCGTAACCCTGTCGAACGATTTCGAGGATAACGTCAAGGAGCTGGCCGACAACCGGGACAGGAACCTGCTCCGGATGGAGAATGGCAAGCTTGTTGAGATCCCGCCGTCTGCGCTGGTCCGGTTCTTCTGTCTTCCGGCGGTCAACCCACTGACTCACCTCGTCACGAACTCGGCGTTGTTTCGCCTGCTTCAGCGTCCCCGGGTTACAAGACCGTCCCGGAAGCCCGCCGTCCCGGCGCCCGACCCGTTGGCGGCTTTCGACACGCCCGCCTGCGACAACGCGAAGGCCGTCATGTCGGGGGGCCTGCTGGCTTTGCGGCAGCTCGTCGAGAGCGACGGGGCGCGCATCCTCTTGATGAATGCGTCGGACTGCATGACGTTCCTCAGCTGGGAAGATCCGGCCTTCACGAAGAAAGCCGAGTGGATGAACCGGCGGTATCGATGGCTTGCCCTGTTTGCCCGGGATCACGGCTTCGCGCATCTCGACCTCAGGCTTGCCCTGCTCGACCATTTCCAGCTCAGAAAGCTGCGGGCTTCAGACCTCCATATCTCCAACGATGGACACTGGACACCGCTGGCTCACAGCCTCGTTGCTGATGCGGTTGCCGATTACCTGAAGGGGCCTCTCGGAAAGCCCTTGTTGCCGCCGCCGCTTGTGGACCGGCAATCATGGAACGACATGAGACGGTAGCTCACGGCGGCAGCTGTGGACGCAGCGGCAGACCGGCTGCCAGGGGAGTTTGCAGATCGATATGAAAGCGGGATTCATCAAGTGGCTGATCGAGAACGTTGTGGCCCGCAGACCGGGTGCCGACGGAGCGAGGGCGACGGTTCTTCTCATCGTCATCAGCACGGCACTGCGTCTTGTGCTTGCCGCGTGTGTTCCGCCGCTGGGCGACGAGGCCTACCACTGGCATCTGGGGACCCGGTTCCACCTGAGCTACGACCACCCGCCCCTGACGTACTGGCTTGCCGCCATCGGCTATCACCTGGCGCCGGGTGGAAACTTTCTCTTCCCGCGACTGCCGTTCGTCCTCATGTTCGGCGGCTCGACGTGGCTAGTGTTCCTCGTAACGCGCCTTGCCTTTGGAGATCGGGCGGGTTTTCGCGCGGCGCTGCTGTTCAGTTCGGCCCCCTTCTTTCTGGTCGGCGCGGGGGTCGCGGCGCTTCCAGAAGGGCCGCTCACATTCAGCTGGCTGCTGTGCCTCTGGGCGCTGATACGGATCTTCTTCGATCCGGAGCCGACTCGGCCCATGCTCCGCTGGCTGGGACTTGGTCTCGCGCTGGGGTTGGCGTTCCTGTCGAAGTACCACGCCGTGTTCATTCCCCTCGGAGTCGGGCTCTTCGTCATGGCGGCGCCCGCGGCGCGCCGGCGGGTGAGCGGCGCCGGACTTCTCCTGGCACTGGCGGCAGCCGCGGTGGTCTCCCTGCCGATCATCGTCTGGAACTGCGAGCACGGCGGGATGTCGTTTGCGACCTTTCTTCGCAGAGGACTTACGGTCAGGGGGGTGCATCCGGAAGACGCCGTAAAGAACGTGGCGGGGCAGGCGTTGTTCCTGATGCCGTGGATATGGGCGTTCCTGGTCGGCTGCCTGGCCTGGGGCCTTGCCCCCTGCCGCCGTCCGCCCGCCGCGCGTTTCCTGTCGCTCATGGCCGTCGGGCCGCTGGCGCTGTTCACGGCGGCGTCTGCAGTCAACGGCGAGTGGTACCAGTTTCACTGGCCGCTCGTCGGGTACGTATCCCTTTTCCCGCTCGCGGGGGCGGTGCTGGCGGATGAGGGAGAACGCATCGCCGTGTGGTCGCGACGGTTCGCGGTGTTCTGCGCGACGGCGATGGTTGCCGTGGCAGGCGGCATACTCCTGTACGCCGCAACGCCCTGGTCGGGGGCGCTCTCCGCCCGTGTCCCGATCCTGGCGCCGTCTCGTTTCGTGGCGCGCAACTACGATCTCTCCGGGTTCGCCGGCCTGGCCGAAGCGTTGCGCCGCAGGGATCTCCTTGCGCGTCCGAACCTGTTCGTCTGTGCGGGAAACTATATGGACAGCGGCCGGCTCGCCTGGGTCCTTCGCGGACGATTGCCGGTGCTTTGCGTCGCGAGATGGGAAGAGGCCAAAGGCTACGTGTTTCTGACCGAGGCGTCCGGCTGGCGCGGCGCCGATGCACTCCTGGTTTCCAGGGACCTTGACGTGGCCTCGGACCTGGCGCTGGCTCGTCCCTTCTTCTCGGGGGTCACGTCGGCGGGTTCCGTGACCGTGGGACGCGGGGCCCACCAGACGACGCTCCACCTGAACCTTCTCGAGGGCATGTCTCGTCCGCTCCCGTCCTCTGCCGCGGCTGCGCGCCCCACCCGGGACCTTCCGTACCAGAGTCTATCCGGAAACCCCGTTTGGCCGTGACGCGGCGTGTTTTGCAGCGTCCGCCGCCAGGGTTTTGCGGATTTCACGCAGGCCGGCGTTGTGCCGAATGGCGTATTCCGCGCGGAGATTGAAGTCCCCGTTGTGGTTATCGTTCCTGCCGGTGACCAAGTTCCAGTTCAAGGGGCACAACCATGTCGGAAGGGTGTGCGGCTGGACCATGCTTGCCCTTGTCGGGGATTACAAAATCAATCCCTCAGATCGCTGCCTGAAAGCCATGCGGCATATCACCGATGAAATCCTTTCGGAGCAGAATCCAAACTGTGGTGGCTGGCTGTACAAGTTGGGTTGGGGGCATTGTGATT
>JAQUQF010000243.1 GCA_028749105.1 Acidobacteriota bacterium
GCAGGCTCAGCAGTTCCTTGGGGTCGGCGCGGATGATGAAATAGATGAACAGCCCCACGCAGAGAAGGGCCGTGATCCTGATTATCTTCCGCTGCATGTCCGGGGAAAACCGCAAGGCGCGCTACTGTCGTGCCAGGCCGAACCTTGGCTTCGCCATGCCGTAACGGGAATGTGAATGACAACCATTAATTCCACTCCACAACGGATTCAAACAAACATCGTTTTCTGCCCGGAAAGGAAATTGTAGGATTGATCGGACCAAAAGTCAATAAAATACCTGCGAAGCGTTTGCCCAAACCAATATGGAAACTATTATAACTACAACTTGTTTTAATGCCAAGTTGCAATTTGTATTTTTTATACTATAATGTACACAGGAGAGTACAATGGAACAATCATCAACCATGACCATTCGTTTGCCTGCCGCCATGAAGGATAAGCTGGAGCGTCTGGCCGCGGCCACGGAGCGCAGCAAAGCGTTCCTGGCCGCCAAAGCCATCGAGGAGTTCGTCGCCGCCCAGGAATGGCAGATCCGGATGATCCAGGAGGCGCTCAGAGAGGCCGATACGCCCAAGGCCAGGTTCATGGAGCATGAAGCCGTCGTCAAGAAAATCAGGTCGAGGATGGCCCGGCGTCAGGGGAAGCAAACTTGAAAATATTCTGGCTGAAAAAGGCGGCCGTCGACCTGGAAGAGGCGTATGAGTTCATTTTGCCCGACAATCCATCGGCCGCCGCGGAAGAGGTCGACAAGATCCTGAAAGCCGTTGAACGTCTGACCGTGAATCCCGCCATGGGCAAGGCCGGGCGGGTCGCGAAAACCAGGGAGTTAGTCGTGGCCGGAACACCCTATATCGTGATCTACCGGGCAAAAGACAATCGCCTTGAAATCTTGCGCATTTTCCATAGCGCCCGCCAATGGCCATGCAAAAACAGAAAATAAAATTAAAAAGAAGAAATAGAAATGAAGCTCAGTCATAGATATGTTTTTAAATAAAATAAAACAGCAGTAAAGGAATTGATACTATTATAATTGCTTTAAAGGAAAGTCTTATTTTTCAGGTCAGCTGCTGGGCATAGGTCGCTTCGTGATAGCGGTGGGCTTCGATATGGACGGCCCGGCCGCTTTGGGGGTCGACGTCGACCACGGTCATGTCCAGCACCTGGCGGCCCTGGGCCACCTCGAACTTGTAGTGCATGCCGTTGCAGAACTTGCTGATGATCGGCTCGCGCGTCATGCCGATGACCGAGTCCAGGGACCCGGTCATGCCGACGTCGGTCTGGTAGGCCGTCCCCTTTTCCAGGAGACGGGCGTCAGCAGTCGGCACGTGGGTGTGGGTGCCCAGCACGGCGCTCACCCGGCCGTCGAGAAAGAAACCCAGGGCCTGCTTCTCGGCCGTGGCCTCAGCGTGAAAGTCAACCAGCACGATCGGGTGATCGTTCTTCTTGAGAAACTCGTCGATGGCCGTAAAAGGGTTGTCGACCACCGGCTCCATGAACACGCGCCCCTGCAGGCTGACGATGACCAGCGCCTGGCCTCCGGCGGACCGGTAGACGAACGAGCCGTTGCCCGGCGTGGAAGGGTGGAAGTTCAGGGGCTTGAGGACGCGCTGCTCCGTCTTGAGCAGCTCGAGCGCCTCCTTCTTGTCCCAGATGTGGTTGCCCCCGGTCAGGACGTTGACCCCGGCCTCGAAGAGCTCATCGGCGGTGCGGCGGATGATGCCCAGGCCGCCGGCCGAATTCTCGCCGTTGGCCACGACCACGTCGGGCTGGAACTTCTCCTTGATCAGCGGCAGGACCGCCCGCACGAAACGGCGGCCGTAGCGGCCGACGACATCGCCGACGAGGATGAGGCGCAGCGGCTTACTTGGCATACTCGATAGCCCTCACCTCACGGATCACCGAGACCTTGATCTGCCCCGGATACTCCATCTCGTCCTGGATTTTCTTGGCGATGTCCTTGCAGATCAGGAACGTGCGGTTGTCGTCGAGCTCGTTGGCGTTGATGATGACGCGCACTTCGCGGCCGGCCTGCAGGGCGTAGGCCTTGGTCACGCCTGCGAAGGACTTGCTCAGCTCCTCGAGCTTCTCCAGGCGCTTGATGTAGGTCTCGAGGATCTCGCGGCGCGCCCCGGGGCGGGCGGCGGAGATGCTGTCGGCGGCCTGGATCAGCACCGCCTCGATCGAGGTGAATGCCGTATCCATGTGGTGCGAGGCGATGGCGTCCTGCACCGCGGCCGACTCGCCGAACTTCTTGGCCAGGTCCACCGAAAGCGACGTGTGCGTCCCCTCGGTCTCGCGGTCGATGGCCTTGCCGACGTCGTGCAGCAGCCCGGCACGCTTGCAGACGGTGACGTTGGCCCCGACCTCGCGGGCCAGGAAGGCGGCGATCCAGGCCACGTCCTTGGAGTGCTCCAGCACGTTCTGGCCGAAGGAGGAGCGGAACTTGAGCTTGCCCAGGTAGAAATAGAGCTCGGGGTTCAGGTCGCGGATGCCGAGCTCGAGGACAGCGGCCTCGCCCTGCTTGCGCAGGTAGTTGTCGAAGTTGCCCTTGATGCGGTCAACGATCTCCTCGATGCGCGCCGGGTGGATGCGGCCGTCGGCAATCAGTGTCTCGATGGCCTGCTTGGCAATCTCGCGGCGGATGGGGTCGAACGAGGAGACCAGGATGGCTTCCGGGGTGTCGTCGACGATGAAGTCGACGCCGGTGGCGGTTTCCAGGGCGCGGATGTTGCGGCCTTCGCGGCCGATGATGCGCCCCTTCATCTCGTCCGACGGCAGGTCGACGACCGTGACCGAAGAGGAGACGACATGCTCGGTGGCGATGCGCTGTACGGCGTTGGAGATGGCATCCTTGGCCAGCTGCTGGCTCTTCTCCTTCAGCTCCTCCTCGATCTGCTTGAGCCTCTGGGCCGACTCCAGGCGAGCCTCGCCCTCATACTGCTTGATGATCAGCTCCTTGGCCTCCTGGACGGTGAGGCCGGAGATCTTTTCCAGCTTCAGCCGCTGCTCCTCATGAAGCTGGTTGACCTGCTGCTTCAGGACGGCGGTCTCCTCTTCCTGGAGGGTTACGTCGTGCTCTTTCTTGCGCAGCTCCTTTTCCTTGTTCTCCAGGTTGGCGTAGCGCTTGTCCAGGTTCTCTTCCTTCTGGATCAGCCGCTTTTCGGTGGCGTTCAGGCGGTTGACCTTCTCGTTCTGCCGGCGGTTGTACTCGTTCTTCCACTCGGAAAACTCCTCCTTCATCTCCAGCTGCGACTGCTTCCTGCCTCGTTCCAGCTCCTCGCGGTTCCGCGCCTCGAGCTGCTTCTGGTACGCCTCGACCTTCCCGTACTCCCCGGCGAATATCCTCTTTTTTAACAAAAATACCACTGCGCTGCCCAGCACGGCGCCGAGCAGCAACATGGCGATGGCGATCCCGGTCATGGTCTTCCTCCTATGATCAGGACGACAAACTGACGGTTAACTTTCCATCCTCACTTTCAGGCGACAACAGCGTGTCGATCCGCCCCAGGATCTGGGCCAGCTTCTCGTTCTCCTTCTTGAGAGAGAAAAGATCCTGGGCGCTGTTTATCGAAGTTAACAACCCCACTTTCTGGGCGTCCAATTCGTTCATCCTGTTCTTTATTTTATTGATCTTGTTCTCCAC
>JAQUQF010000016.1 GCA_028749105.1 Acidobacteriota bacterium
ATGATCAACATCCTCCTGGGATTTTCACTTTAAAGAAAAAGGCACGACCTTCGCCGTTCGAATCTGTAACAAGGAAAACAATTGGTCGTGCTGCTCAGAGAAGGTTCTTGGCCATTCCCAGAATGTCGTCGATCGGCGAGCCCTCGCCGTCGGCGTCGAGCAGGCCGGTCAGCGCGTCCAAGGGCGACGAGGAAGAGGCCGCGGCCTTCTTCTGGCCAAAGATCTTGCCCAGCAGGCCGCCCAAGCCACCCAGACCCCCCGAAGAGGAAGATGTCGAGGACGATCTGCCGCCACCGGTCAGGCTGCCCAGCAGCTGGTCGAGCAGGCCCGAGTTGCCCCCCTGCTTCTTGAGGGAGCCCATGACCAATGCGGCGATCAGGGGCAGCATCTTCTTCAGGATGCCGGCGCTGATCCCGGTGGTTTTCGAAGTGCGGTCAGCCAATGTGCGGCTGGTGTTCTTGCTGCCGAAGATGTGGCCGAGGATGCCGTTGCCGTCGTCGACCGCCTCTTCCCCCTGCAGGGCGCTCGCGTCATCCAGGTAGCGGTCGTGGTTGCCCGATTTTAACGCCCCCAGCAGCCCCTCCAGGCCGCCCTGCTGCACGTTTTTCTTGACGCCGTTGGTCAGGGCCGGGATCATCTGCTGGATGACCCTGGTGACGTCGCCTTCATCCAGGCCGAATTGCTTGGCCATCGAGGAAACCGGGGAACCGCTGCCACCCAAAATCGCTTCCATCAGGTTCATATTTCTCTCCTTAAGATCAATTCGCATCGACGATCAGGATTATAGGTTCAACCGTTCATATTGTCAACAAAAAAGTGTCAGTGCCAGTGGCAGTGGCAGCAAGAACTTAGACGAGCTCTGAGTGATAGTGGTAGTGACAGTGATAGTAAGCGCAAATTAACGACCTAGTTTCTCTCTTTCGTGTCACGCGTTACGCGTCACGCGTCACGATAGCTCGTAATTTTCCTTAAACGATCTCACCGGCGGCGACGATGATGTCGCCATCGTAGAAAACGGCGAGCTGGCCGGGGGTGACGGCGCGCACCGGTTCCTTGAAAACCGCGCGGATGCGGTTCCCGCCGATGTCGCGTATCACCGCCGCATGGCCCCGCAGCTGGTAGCGGACCTTCACCGACAACTCCTCGCCAACACGCAGCGGCCGCCAGAAGACCGGATCTTTCGCGGTCAGGGAGCCGGCGTAAAGCCGACTCTCATCACCGAGAGTGACGGTGTTGGCCGCCAGGTCGCGGCCGACCACATAAAGGCGGCGGTCCGATGCATGGCCGGTGCCGCGGCGCTGGCCGACGGTGAAATGGAGGGCGCCGTTGTGGCGGCCGATCCTGTTGCCGGCGGGGTCCAGAAAATCTCCGGCCGCGAAGCCGTCGGGGGCATGGCGGGCGAGAAAGGCGGCCAGATCCCCGCCCTGCAAAAAGCAGACGTCCTGGCTCTCCTTCATGTTGGCCAGCGGCAGACCGGCGACCTTTCCCCTTACCTGCGCGACAGTCATCCCGGCCAGGGGAAAGAGGATCCTGTCCAGCGCGGCCGGCTCGATCATGGCCAGGAAATAGATCTGCGATTTGCCGCGGTCAAGCGGTTCGCGAAGAAACCAGCGGCCGCCGCTGCGGACCTTGTCGGCGTAATGACCGGTGGCGAAAAAGCCTTCCGGCGAACTCCTGCGCATCCCGGCCAGCAGCAGCCCGAACTTGACATGGCGATTGCACTGGACGCAGGGATTGGGGGTCAGGCCGCGCCGGTAGGCATTGACAAAATGGTCCAATACCCTTTCCTGAAAGGCGGGGCGCACGTCGACGACATCCCAGGACACAGCGAGCACCCGGGCCAATTTGTCGATTCGGGCCAGCTGCTCCTCTTCGGCCGCCAGGCCAAGGCGCATGGTCAGGGCCCGCACGTCATGACCCTGTTCGCGCAGCATCATGATCGCAGCGGTGGAATCCTTGCCCCCGCTGAAAGCCACCGCGACGGGCCCGGGCTTCACGGCTCCTCCACGAGCGGAAAAGTCTCCTCGAGGAAGCCGCGGGCTTCCACGAAATCCTGGCTCAGGAAAATGCGCCGCTTCCAGGCGCGCGAGCCGGGGCGGCTGAGAACCAGAAAGCGGGTGAAGGCCTTGAGCTTGCCCAGGCGCTTGCGCTCGGGATAGTGCTCCGCGATCAGGGCGGCGAGACGTCGTACATACCCCCCCCAGTCGCTTTCCGAAGTGGCCTGCCCGGCGATCTCCCTGAAAATAAAGGGATTGGCCAGGGCGCCGCGGCCGATGAGCAGGCCGTCGACGGTCTTCAGCTTTTCCAGGGCGAAAACCGGGGTCATGATGTCGCCGTTGCCCAGCAGCGGGATGCGCAGGTTCTCCCTGATGGCCGCGGCCAGGTCCCAGCGGGCGCTGCCGGTGTAGCCGTCGCTCTTCAGGCGGAAGTGAACGGCGACGGCATCGGCCCCCTCCTGCTCGATGATCCTGGTGGTTTCCAGCACATTGACCTGGCTGAAGCCCAGGCGCACCTTCACCGTCAGCGGCAGCGCCGTGCTGCGGCGCGTGGCAGCCACAACCGCGGCCAGGCGCGGCAGGTCGCGCAGCAGCCCGGAGCCGGCGCCCGAGCGCACCACCTTGGGGACCGGGCAGCCCATGTTGATGTCGATGCCGGCATAGGCCGTTTCGGCCGAGACGATGGCGGCAGCCTCGGACAGGGCCTCGGGATTGGCTCCGAAAAGCTGGATGAACTGCGGTGTCCGCAGCGATGAAGAGGCGATCATCTCCATGGTGCGGCGGTTGCGCCGGCGCAGCCCCTCGGCGGCAATCATCTCCGAGACCAGCAGCCCGCAGCCGCCGATCTCGTCGGCAAGTTGGCGCAGGACATGGTCGGTCAGCCCGGCCATGGGGGCCAGGACAGTGGGCTGAGCAAGGGTTAATGAGCCGATCTTCAGCATAAGCCGATTATACCACGGCTACGCTCCGTTACAGGTTGGAATTTGGTGCTTGGGATTTGGGATTTGTTTCATTCAACACGGAGTTGAAATAATTCACCAACAGGTCGAACTCGGGATCCGCCAGCGCCTGCAAATGGCCCAGAATGTGGCGGATGGTTCTGGGGATGTAGCGGGCGTAGGCCGGGTGGCGGCGTACATGGGTCTGATGAGCGAAGGTGCCCAGAGCTTTAACGTTGCGCTGCAGGGCGGTCAGGCGCACCTGACGCAGCTCGCGGTCATCGCCGCTGGCGGCCAGGTTGGGAAAAAGCCCGGCCCGGGCCGCTCCCAGGTCAAGATAGGAATCGAAGGCCAGCGAGACCAGGTCGTAATAGCGCGGGGCCACCAGCGAGTCCTGGAAGTCAACCATGATGATTTCCCCGCCGCGGACCAGCAGGTTGCGCGAATGAAAATCGCGGTGGGCAAACGTATCTCCGGGATCGATCGCTTTGATCAGCCGCTGCAATTGAGCTCGCAGGCCATCTTCGCTTGTGGAACGGACGGAGAAACGGGGGAAAAAATGGCTGAGGAAAAAATCCATCTCCCAGTTCTGCCGGGCCTCGTCCAAGCGGGCTGTCGCCAGGCCCGCAGGGACAGCGGCCAACCGGGCCAGGATCTCCCGGCATTGACCCAGCAGGCGTCGGCGCTCGTTGCCGTGGGCATCGCGCCAGGCCCGTTGCACAAGGAGATCGCCGGCATCTTCCTGCATCACAACCTGGTCGCCGAGAATGTTTTTGACGCGAGGGACGCGCAGCCCATGGGCGCGATAAATTCCCTGCACCCGCAGGAATCGCTCCACTTCGGCCGGCGAAGGCTCGGGATAGGTCATGGCGACCAGGCTCTCCTTATTCCGGCAAATGCGGAAAAAACTCCGCTGCGATGCTTCGGAACGGATGCGGCTCAGCCTGGCCCCGGGCCGGCGGGCGACGAATTTCAACAGCGGCAGCGGCGGCATGATTAGCATGGGCTTGATATTCCTTATTTGAGATTATCGCACAGCCGCCATGGAGCCGCAATAAAACCCATAATAAAACCAAAAAGGTTTGATTTTTCATTGACAAAAATGCCCTGCCGCCATATCCTGCGGTCAAGAATGATGATCCCGGTTGATATTTCGTTTGCCAATGCCTACAATACGCAGGGCAGATCAAGCGGACAGTAGGGAGGAACGCGATGAAACAAATGCGCAGATGGTCCTTGGAATAGGAAAGCCTGAATAGATGGGGCAAGTGAAGAGAAAAACAGGGAAAGCGGACGCCAGCGCCAGGGGGGGGAAGCAGGGCGGGAAAATCCTGAAGCGGGATGCCGGCAAGGGCCTGCGCATCCTGATGCTCGAGGACAATCCGGCCGACAGCGAATTGGTCGAGAGTGAACTGCAAAACGCCGGGATCCTTTTCTCGGCGCTGCGTGTCGAAACCCGAAGCGATTTTCTCAAAGCGCTGAAAACCTTCAGACCCGACCTCATTCTGGCCGACTTCAGTCTGCCGCAATTCGACGCCCTGCTGGCACTGGCACTGCGCAATAAAATGGCACCGCAGATCCCGTTCATCGTCGTCACCGGTTCGGTCAGCGAAGAAACGGCGGTCGAATGCATGAAGCAGGGCGCCGATGACTATTTGCTCAAGGACCGCTTGGCCCGCCTGGGCGAAGCGATCCGGCTCGCGCTGTCCAACCGCCGCCTGCTGGCGGAAAAAGTCGCCGCCGAGGAGTCGCTGCGGGCCAGCGAGTCCATGTACCGCACCTTCATCGATTCCAGCACCGACATGGCTTTCCTAAAGGACGATCGCTTCCGGCACTTGCTGGCCAACCAGGCGCTGTGCCGCTTTTATGGAAAGGAGGAAATTGAAATCATCGGCAAAACCGACTCGGAGCTGATGGACAAACGCGCGGCCGCCAAGTGCCGGAAAACCGACAAGGAAGCGCTGGCCGAAAAGCGGCTGCACTTCAGCGAGGAAAAGATCGGCAGCCGGACCTTCGAAACCCGCAAATTTCCTGTTAAACTGGCCGACGGCCGCATCGGGGTCGGCGGCTATATCCGCGACATCAGCGAACGCAAGCTGGCGGAGAAAGCGCTGCTGGAGAGCGAGGACAAATTCAAGCACATGTTCGAAGCGGCGAATGTCGGCAAATCCATCACGCTGCCGACAGGTGAGATCCATACCAACCAGGCATTTTGCAGCCTTCTGGGCTATACGAAAAATGAACTGCGCAATAAATCATGGCAGGAGCTCACTCCTGCCGATGAGATTCCGGCCATCCTGCAAAAATTGCAGCCCTTGCTGAGCGGCAAGGAGGATTCCGCCCGTTTCAACAAGAGATACATCCACAAAAGCGGCTCGCACATCTGGTGCGACGTCAGCGTGGCTATGCGCCGCGATGCGCTGGGCAAGCCGCTGCATTTCATCACGACCATCGTCGATATCAGCGAGCGTAGAAAGGCCGAAGACGCCCTGCTGGAGATGAACGAGATATTTCGCCTTTTCCTGAGGTACAATCCCATTTACGTCTTCATCAAGGATGAAAATATCCGCCCGATCTACCTGAGCGAAAACTATGAAAAATTGCTGGGCCGGCCCTTGCCGGAGATCATCGGCAAGAGCATGGACGAGCTTTTCCCGTCCGCCCTCTCTCGGACGATGATCGCTGACGACCAGAGGATACTGCGCGAGGGGAAAACTCTCGAATTCATTGAGGAACTGAACGGCAGGGTCTACTCCACAGTCAAATTCCCGATCCACATCGGCGGCAAAGCCAAATACCTGGCAGGATATACAATGGATATTACCGAGCGCAAGCGCGTCGAAGAGCAGATCCGCGCCTCGCTGCAGGAAAAGGAGGTGCTGCTCAAGGAGATCCACCACCGGGTGAAGAACAACCTGCAGGTCATTTCCGGTCTGCTCACCCTGCAGGCGGCGCAGACCAACGACGAAAAGCTGCAGCGGATGGTCAAGGAGAGCCAGGGCCGCATCTGGACCATGGCCCTGATCCATCAGACGCTCTATCAGTCAGGCAATCTGGTCGATATCGACATGGCCGACTACATCCGCAGCCTGGCCGGCAACCTGCTCAGTTCACACGCCAAGGCCGCCATGCCGCCGGCCATCGACTTCGATCTGATGCCGCTGCGGCTGGCCATCGACAAGGCCATCCCCCTGGGCCTGATCATCAATGAGCTGATGACCAATGCCATGAAGCACGCCTTCCCCGACGGGCGGTCGGGCGAGATCCGCATAGCATTGCAAGAATGCAGAGGCACGACGGACGGCGCTCCTTGCTATGAATTGACAGTCGCCGACAACGGCGCCGGGCTGCCGGCCGGATTTGATGCAACCAAGCATAGAAGCCTGGGCTTGCAGCTAGTCACCATGCTGAGCAAGCAATTGGGCGGCTCCATGGCGATTGAATCCAGCGACGGAACATCCGTTCATGTCGTTTTTACCGTCAATGAAAAAAAAGCAAAATTGTCCTGATCCCACCCCACTGCGGCTGCTGCTCCTGGAGGACAGCCCCGCCGATGCCGAGCTGGTTGCATGCGAACTACAGCGGGCCGGAATCGCCTTTTCCTCCAAACTGGTCAAGGCGAAAAAGGAGTTCATTAAGGCCCTGAGCGAATTCCTGCCCCAGGTCATCCTGTCCGATTTCAAACTGCCGGGATTCGACGGCCTGGCCGCCCTGGAGATCGCCCGCCTGCAGGTGCCGGACACTCCCTTCATCTTCGTCTCGGGATCGATCGGCGAAGAGAAAGCCATCGAGCTGCTCGCCCAGGGAGCCTCAGACTACATCTTGAAGGACAACCTGGCCCGGCTTGGCCCGGCGGTCAAAAGGGTGGTCGAGGAAGCGCTCCTGAAACTGGAAAAGAAAATCGCCGAAGAAGAATTGCGCCTCCATGTCGCTGAGCTGCGGCAGCTGGCCGAGGCGGCCGAACGCTTCGTTGACATCAATGATCTCGATAAAATCTACCGCTATCTGGCACAGTCGATCGGCACGATATCGGGAGCCGATTACCTGATGCTCTCTCTGTACGACGACAAGTTGCAGGCCCTGCGTCCCAAAATCACCTCCGGCCTCGAACCGTTCCGGGAAATCATCCGCCAGCACTTTTGCGTCGATCTCATGCAGATGGTTTTTCATTTCAAGGACATGCGGCGGGAGGAGTTCCGCGATTTCGTTTCCCGGCGGCTTGTTCCCGTCCGCGACGGCCTGTACGGACTCTGCAACCGGAAATTCCCGCGCGCTGCCTGCCGCACCGTCGAAAAATTGCTGACCATTGACAGCATGTACCAAATGGGCTTCTCCTGGGAGAATCAACTTTTCGGCGGCTTCTCGCTTTGGTTCAAGAAGGGCAATGAATTGAAGAATCCCGCCCTGATCGAAGCCCTGGCCAATCAGGCGGCCGTTTCCATCAAACGGCTGCTGGCCGAACAGTCCCTGCGCGAAAGCGAAGCAAAATACCGCCTGATCGCCGAAAACACCGCCGAAACCATCTCGGTGCTGGACCTGGACCTGAAATTCACCTACGTCAGCCCCTCGATCATCAGACTGCGCGGTTTCACGGTCGAGGAGTCGCTGAACCAGACCATGCAGCAAACGCTGACCCCGGATTCCCTGGCAAGGATCCAGGCGGTTTTCCTGGAGGAAATGGCGCTGGAGGCGACCGGCAAGGCCAATCCCAAGCGCAGCCGCACCCTTGAGCTGCAGGAATACTGCAAGGACGGCTCCGTTGTTTGGGTGGAAAACTCCATGTCATTCCTCAGGAATGACCAGGGCCAGGCCATCGGGTTCCTGGCCGTTTCCAAGGACATCAGCGAGCGCAAGCGGGCCGAAGAACAAAACCGCTACCAGGCGGAGCTGTTGCAGAACGTTTCCGACGCCATCATCGCCACGAATCAGAACAACAACATCCAGGTATGGAACAAGGCCGCGGAACGCATCTATGGCTGGAAAGCGGAAGAGGTCATTGGTCGCATGCTTCACGATGTGCTCAAGCCGGAATACCCCTATCAGAGCCGGGAAGAGGTCATGAGCCTGCTGGAAAAAGAGGGGGTTTGGTCGGGCGAGATCACCCACCATCTTCGGGATGGCAGGCAAATCCCGGTTCACAGCACGATCACGATCCTGAACGATGCGGACGGCAATCGCTCCGGGGTGGTGTCGGTCAACCACGACATCAGCGAACGCAAGCGGGCAGAGGAGATGCTTCTCGAACGCGACCAGCTGCTGAAGAATCTGACGGCGCAGGTTCCCGGCATGGTGTACACGTTCATGCGCAAGCCCGACGGGACCTACCGCATCCCCTACACCTCCAATGCCATCCGGGGCATCTTCGGCGTTTCGCCCCAGGATGTGGTCGAGGACGCCGCCGCTATTTTCAAGCCCATGCTGGCAGAGGATCGGCCGGCGGTCGTGGCCTCCATCGAGAATTCGGCGCTCACGCTCACCACCTGGCAGGCGGAGTACCGGGTCCAGCTGCCGGGGCAGCCGGTCCGCTGGATGCTGGGCCAATCCGACCCGATCCGGCTGGCGGACGGAAGCATACTCTGGTACGGCTTCAATACGGACATCACCGAACGCAAACAGGCGGAAGAGCTGATCCGCGCGTCGCTCAAGGAAAAAGAAGTGCTGCTGCAGGAGATCCACCATCGGGTCAAGAACAACCTGCAGATCATATCCGGGTTGTTGACCCTGCAGGCCAATCAGGCCTCCGGCAAGTCGCTGGATGAGATTTTCTGCGCCAGCCAGGACCGCATTCGCTCCATCGCCCTGATCCACGAAAAGCTCTACCGCTCCCATAATCTGGCCGAAATCGCCTTCGACGAGTACCTGAGAACCCTGATCGAAAGCCTGTTCACCACGTACGCCATCGCCGCCGACCGCATCACCCTGCAGTACGAAATGGAGCCCATCCTTTTCACCATCGAAAAGGCGATCCCCCTGGGGCTGATCGTTAATGAGCTCATCACCAACGCCTTGAAGCATGCGTTTCCGGAAGGCCGGCGGGGGAAGATCCGTATCGCATTGCAAAAATGCAGGGGTACGGCGCGCCGTGTCCCTGCTGACCGTGACCAACCTCCATGTTATGAATTGATCATCGCAGACGACGGCATCGGCCTGCCCAGCGGCCAAATCCTCGAACAGCGGAAATCGTTGGGCATGAACCTGGTCTTCATGCTGGCCAGGCAGCTACAGGCCGAACTCAAGGTCAACTCCGGCCCGGGTGCGGAATTCCGTCTCGTTTTCCCGGGGCTCATGACCAGCAAAGACAATCATGAGAAGAATCATGGCGCGTGAGAAGGTGACGACCCGATTTCCCGAAGCCGGGCCAAGCAAGGAGGAGCGGGCACATGGCGAATAGCAGCATCTTGATCGTTGAAGATGAAGCCATCATTGCCTCGGTCATCAGCGGGGCGTTGAAGAAATTCGGCTACGAAGTGGCCGACATCCTCAATTCGGGTGAAGCGGCCGTGGCGACCGCCTTGCAGAAAAAACCCGATCTGATCCTGATGGATATCCGCCTGCAGGGAGAGCTGGACGGCATTGCCGCCGCCGAGCAGATCCAGAAGCAGATGGACATTCCGATCATCTACCTGACCGCCTACGCCGACGAAACAACCCTGGAGCGGGCAAAAAAGACCAGGCCCTATGGCTACATTCCCAAGCCGTTTCAGGAGATCGAACTGAAAACCACCATCGAGATGGCGTTGTATAAAAACCAGTTCGAGATGCGCCTGAAGGAGAGCGAACTCCGCTTCCGCTCTTTGTTCGAAAATTCCCTGGACGTGATTTACATCTCGGACAAAACGGGGAAGCTCCTGGAGATCAATCCGGCCGGGCTGAATCTTTTCGGATATGAACGCGAGGAAATACTGGGAACTCAGCAGGATCAACTCTATGCCGATCCCCGAGACTGCAAAGCCTTTTTCACCAAGATCCACAGCAAAAGCAGCCTGCAGGATTACGAGCTCACACTAAAGAACAAAAAAGGCGACATCATCCACGCCCTGGAAACCGCCAGCACCATGACCGATAAGGACGGCAAAATGAGCGGCATTCAGGGCATTATCCGCGACGTCAGCGAGAAGCGCAAGCGCGATGAGGCCCTGCTGCTGCTGCAAACGGCCATCGACTCATCGAGCGAAGCCGTGCTCATCACCGACCGCAGCGGCACCATCGTCTACGGCAACCCCGCCGTCGAGGCCATGACCGGTTACGGAGTGCTGGAGATCATCGGGAAAAACATCACCTTCCTCGGCTTCGGCACAGCGAGAAGCGAAAAGGACCAGCAGGTGTGGAAGACGATCCTGGCCGGGAATTCGTGGGCGGGCGAATTTCTCAATCAGCGCAAGGACGGCACGGCCTATTATCAGCGCATCATCATTTCCCCGGTGCGCGCCCGCGACGAGGAGATCAGCCATTTCGTCGGCATATCCTCCGACATTACCAAGGAAAAGAAACTCGAAGAACAGTTGATCCAGGCAGCCAAAATGGATTCCCTGGGGCGCCTGGCCAGCGGCATCGCCCATGATTTCAACAACTACCTGACGATCATCAGCGGTTATTCCGAAATGCTGCTCTATAACAATGAAAACAAAAGCAACTCAGAACATCTGGGCATCATCCTGCAAGCGGGAAGAAACGCCTCCAAGCTCGTGGCCAAAATCCTGGGTTTCAGCCGCTACCAGAACGAATCGCCCGCGGTCATCGATATCAACCACACCCTGAAGGACTTGGAGCGGATGATGCACCGACTCCTGGGGGAAGGGATCGAACTCAAGCTCGATCTGCATCCCGACACCGGCCGTGTACTGATCGACCCTACGCAGATCGAACAGGTGCTGATCAACCTGGTGATCAACGCCCGCGACGCCATGCCCAGCGGCGGGCGCTTGCTCCTCGAATCCGCCCCCTTGCACGTGGACGACGCATTGGCCAGCGAGCATCCGGGGCTCGCCAGCGGAGAGTATGCAGCCATTCACGTGCATGACAGCGGTACGGGCATCGCCCCGCAGGTCGTGACGAGGATTTTCGAGCCCTTTTATACCACCAAGCCAAAGGGCGAGGGCACGGGCCTGGGATTGGCCCTGGTGTTTGGAATCGTCAGCCAGAACCATGGCGCGGTCTGGGTCGACAGCCAACTGGGCAAGGGGTCGACCTTCACCATTCTGTTACCCCACATATCCGAGACGGCGTCCCAGAGCCCGGCGCCCGCCGCCGAGCGGCGCTTCAACGGCCGGTCGGTGCTGCTGGTCGAAGATGAGGAAGACATCCGCGAACTCATGCGCGAGATCCTGGAATCGCTGGGCATGCAGGTTCATGCGGCCGCCGACGGCAAGCAGGCCCTGAAAATCGCCGCGGAAACGGCTACGATCGACCTGCTCTTCTGCGATGTCATCCTGCCCGGCCTTTCGGGCATCGAAGTGGCCAGTCGGCTCCAGAAGCTTCATCCTGGAGCAGCGGTGATCTTCACTTCCGCCCACAACGCAGGGGAATTGCATCGCGTGGGCCTGGACTTGCAGAAAGTGCACTTTATCGAAAAACCAAATTCGCGCACAACGATCATAAAAAAGATCGGCGACGTTCTCGGCTGACGGGTCCCTTCGCCGAGGCAAAAAAAATGGGGCGGACCGGGCCGCCCCTGTATCTTTGGGGAGGAGGGAAAAAGATGAAACTAGTTTTTCCGGTTCATAATCCTTCCACGCGGGCAATATGCCGCTTGTTCACGTGAATGCGGGAGTGATCGTCCTGGATGAAGGCAACAAAGCGTTCCCCTCCGTTCAGGAGGTCGATCGGCCGGGAACGCCACGTATGGCGCGGTCCGCTTGTGCGCAGCTTCAGTTCGACGCCATTCTGCAAAACCAGGCGGAACGGCCGGCTGCCGCTCATCTCCACCAGCGGCGCTTCGCGCACAGTCAGGATCTGGTCGGCATGGACGATCAGGAACTCGCCGCTGGCCTTGTCGCGCAGCGGGAAAAAGGAATTCATCGAGTTGAGATACTCGGACAGGCTTTCTTCACCGTTGAGCCGGGGCGAATAATAGCTGAGGAAAAACAGGCACGATTGCGGCCGCTCACCGGCGTATAGAAATGTGACATCGGCCATGACCTCGCGTTTGGGGACACGCAGTTCGTCGGCCAGGCTTACATCGAGCTCCGTGTTCTTCAGCAGTTGCAGCTGCCCGCTGTTTTGAATCATCGCCATGTTATTCTCCCTTGTCCTGATGCGTACCGTTACAGGGACTGGATCAAGGAATACGCTTCCGCCTCTCTCCAGTACTTGTCATAGGACTGGAGCTTGGCCATGGTCAGGTCATTGACCAGGCCGAGCGTCTGGGCGCGGAAACCGGCAAAGTCCAGGAGCTTGGCCTTGCCCTCTTCGCGGCGGTGGCTCCTGAGGAAGGGTTCCGGAGAAGCGGCCATGAGCTGCAGGCTCTGCACCACGTGCACCATCTCATGTTGGTAGACCGACTCGGGCGTGCCGCGGAGTACGGTCGGGAACATGCTGTAGGCCCAGCCGCGAACGTTTTCGGCCAGAGGCGTGTCCGCCTCGAAGGCCAACATGCCGTTGCGCAGCGAAACCCGGTCCGACTTGCTCAGGCTGAGCGCCAGGCTGATGGCATCGCGCGGAGATACCGTGACCCGCAGCAAGGAACGTTTTTGCTTCGCCAGGGGCGTGGCGATCTCGATGCGTGCCAAAGGCAGGGAAAAGCCGAGGTACGAGAGCGGCCCTTCTCCCGATGTCACATTGTCGATCACTGAGGCCGAGAGATTGGCCAGCAGAACGCCGCCGAGAACATGATTGCCGGCAACCAGTTTCTTGGACTGATAGAAGCCGTATCCCGATGCCGAACCGTACGCCAGGCACTTGACCACATCCTTGAAGTTGTGCACCTGGCCCTGGATCAGCCCGCGCACCAAAGTGGTCACGCCGCTGCCCACGATATTGCCCAATACAACGGTGCTCTCGGTAACCGCCGACAGCTTATATGCCGGGAAAGCGAGCAAAGCCGCCAACATGATCACAACCGCCAATGACTTGATCGTTCTTTTTTTCATCTTCCACCTCCCAGTGGCAAGTTCCACTTCAGGAGGTGCACGGATCGTACCAAGTCCAAATATGTCCCGAAACCCTTTACTGACAATGCTTTCGCTTGTTGATCGCGCGAGTCGCCGCCGGCGGGCGATCCGCGACAAATGTCGCAGCCTGAAACAGATTCAATTAAAGAAGACCTATATCATTGGACTATTTTCAGGCATGCGACTTTCGTCCACATGAGACGGAATGCGCGGGGTGCACAAAATGCCATGGACAGGAATGACGTTTCGGAGGTGGCGGGGGGATTTCAGCCGAAATTCTAGGACTTTTTCTTTTTCTCGCGCACCAGGCGTTTGTTCAGGGCCTGGCGGGTGACTCCCAGCAGCGACGCGGCGATGCCTTGGTTGCCTTTGGCCTGTTCCAGGGCCCGGCGGACCAGAAATTCCTCGGCTTGCTTTAGGGTCGGCAGG